>JAIRTF010000209.1 GCA_031255075.1 Bifidobacteriaceae bacterium
ACCCAGAACTTGTATGAGATGTACCGGAAGATGGTTCCCAGAGCTATGCCTAGGTTCCGGGCGACGGCATCGGCCCCGACCGAATGGAAGTCGAAAACCCAACGCGACAGGTAGAGGCAAGCGCCGGTGATCAAAATGCCAATCACGTTGGCGATGGCGAAGCCGATAGCTTCGCGGATCGGCACCTTGGCCCGCCGTTTGGAGAAAGCCCAGTAGCGGTTGCCGATATAGCTGAAGGCGGTGGCCACCACCGAAGCCACGATTGATCCGGTCACCGGGTGCGGCGCGAACAAATGCCCCGGCCCGTTGACCAGCAGGAAGTAGGTGCCGTTGTCCACCACGAAGGCCGCAGCCCCAACGGTCCCGAATTTGAGGGCCTCCACCACCAAGCGACGCAGTCTGCCGAAGCGGGGCGGCCGCGCGGCGGCGGGAGAGGGGCCTGGCTCGGTCACCGGGCAACTATATATTCACTCGGCGGGCGGCGGTGGCGTTTGGTCCGGGTGGCGCCGGGTCGAGGCGCGCCACCGGTGCAGCACAGCGCTGGTGGCCAGCACGCCGGTAGCGGCTCCGGCCGTGTCCACCAACCAGTCCAGCAGGTCCGCGTTGCGGCCGTGACCCCCGCCGGGCGCCACCACAAAAAACTGGTGGATTTCATCCGTCAGCCCATAGGCCGAAGCGACAATCAGCCCAATCAGCGCCGCCGTCATCAACCGCCGGCCGGGCGTGGCGAACGTCAAGGCGACCAACGCCCCCAAGATCAGGTATTCGCTGAAGTGGGCTACCGAGTTGAAGAAGCTGGGGTGGGAGGGCAACCGTTCCGCCGGTATGGACGATGCCGCGAAGATCGCCACCGCCAACAGTGCGCTGGCCGTTCCGGTCACCGACCGGAGCCGTTTGGAGGGTATGTCCACGGCGCGAGTCTAGGCGATGCGTCCGCCCGGCCAACGGCGCGGCAGGCGAGCGGCGGCCGGGCCGGTGCTCCTGGCCGGCGCGGACGGCACCGGTCAAGGCCTAAGCTGTGTTTCCGTGACTACTCCAATTCGCGTTGGCATTGTGATGGGTTCGAAATCTGACCTGCCGGTCATGGAGAAGGCCGCCGGAATCCTCAAAGACTTAGGTGTTGGGCATGAGGTGAACATCATTTCGGCTCACCGGCTGCCAGATGAAACCATTGCCTACGGCCGGGCCGCCGCCGCCCGTGGCCTCAGGGTGATCATTGCCGGGGCTGGTGGAGCAGCCGCCCTGCCGGGCATGTTGGCGGCTGTGACCACCCTGCCGGTGGTTGGCGTGCCGATTGCCACAGCCGGTATGAACGGCCTGGACGCGGTCTTGTCCATGGTTCAGATGCCGTCCGGTGTGCCGGTCGCCACAGTGGCTATTGACGGTGCCACCAATAGTGGTCTGTTGGCCGCCCGGATCATCGCCTCCGGGGACGATGCCGAAGCGGCCGCCGTCCGTCAAGCTTTGGACGGCTACCGCCAGGGACGGTCTGAAGAGTTGCGGACTATGTCCACCTGGATCCAAACCGAGCTGCAAAGCGAGGCCGGCCAGTTGTGACTCGGCTGAAGTCTTAGACTTTGCCTATGCCCGCAATCACCCGCCAGGAAGTGGCACGCCTTGCCGAATTGGCGCGGATAGCCCTTCAACCTGATGAACTGGACCGGATGGCCGGTCAACTCGACACCATTGTGGAGGCCATCCGAACGGTCACCGAAGCAGCTGGTGGCGATGTTCCGGCCACCTCCCATCCCATCGCGCTGGTCAACATCTACCGGCCGGATGTGGTGCGCCCGTCGCTGACCGTGGCCCAGGCGCTGCAATCAGCCCCGGCTGAGGAGGACGACCAGTTCAAGGTGCCGCAAATCTTGGGAGAAGAGCCGTGAGCGATCTGACCCGGCTGACTGCCGCTGAAATGGCCGGCCTGTTGGCCGGCGGGCAGGTTTCATCAGTTGAACTGACCAAAGCCCATTTGGAACGAATTGACCAGGTGGACCCGGCTGTTCACGCCTTCTTGCAAACCCTGCCGGAAGTGGCTCTGGCGGAGGCCGCCGCAGCCGATCAAGCCCGGCGGGACGGTGAACAACTGGCAGAGCTGGCCGGTGTGCCGGTGGCCGTCAAAGACGTGTTGGCCACCAAAGGGCTGCGCACCACCTGCGGTTCGCGAATCCTGGAGAACTGGATCCCGGCCTATGACGCCACCGTGGTCCGCAAGGTCCGCGAAGCTCGGTTGCCGGTGTTGGGCAAAACCAACATGGACGAATTCGCCATGGGTTCCTCAACCGAGCATTCGGCCTACGGGCCGACCCACAACCCGTGGGATTTGGAACGGGTGCCGGGCGGTTCCGGTGGTGGCTCGGCCGCGGCCGTGGGCGCTTTCGAAGCGCCGCTGGCCCTCGGGTCAGACACCGGTGGTTCAATCCGGCAACCGGCGGCCGTGACCGGCACCGTGGGCGCCAAACCAACCTATGGTGGGGTGTCCCGCTATGGACTGGTGGCGATGGCCTCTTCGTTGGACCAGGTTGGCCCGGTGGCCCGCAACGTCTTGGACACGGCGCTGCTCCATGAGGTGATTGGCGGCCATGACCCAATGGACCAGACCTCTTTGAATGAGCCTGTCCCACCGGTGGCGGAAATGGCTCGGCGCGGTCTGGCCGGTGATGTCAAAGGTCTGCGGATCGGTGTGGTGGCGGAATTGGGCGGCCGCGGCTACCAACAAGGCGTCATGGATCGCTTCCAAGAGGCCCTGAAACTGCTGGCAGACCTGGGCGTGGAGATCCAAGAGGTGTCCTGCCCCTCGTTCAGCTACGCCCTGCCGGCCTACTACCTGATCATGCCGTCAGAGGCGTCCTCCAACCTGGCCCGGTTTGACGCCATGCGTTACGGGCTGCGGGTGACACCAGCCGAGGGCCCAGCCACCGTTGAAGCGGTCATGGGCGCCACCCGGGAGGCGGGCTTTGGACCGGAGGTCAAACGCCGCATCATCTTGGGTACCTACGCTTTATCCGCCGGCTACTACGACGCCTACTACGGCTCCGCCCAGAAGGTCCGCACGTTGATTCAAAGGGACTTCGAATCGGCTTGGGAAAACGTTGACATGCTGGTCAGCCCCACCGTACCGACCACCGCCTTCAAACTGGGCGAGAAGTTGGAAGACCCGCTGTCGATGTACCTGCAGGACGTGGCCACTATCCCGGCCAACCTGGCCGGTACGCCTGGTATCTCGGTGCCATCCGGGTTGGCTGAGGATGGCCTGCCGACCGGTTTCCAAGTTGTGGGCCCGGCCCGGGCTGACGCCTATCTCTACCAACTGGCCGGCGCGCTCGAAGCAGCCCTGGTCGACAAATGGGGTGGACCGCTGCTGGACAGCGCCCCTGATCTGGTGGCCTTGGCGGCCGGCGGTCAAACCGCTGGTGACGCTGGGAGTGGCGGGCGCGGCATCGGCCACCAAGACGGCCCTACGGGAGGTGCGAAATGAGCGAGTTGTATGACTTCGAAGACGCCATCGCCGCCTTTGACCCGGTCATGGGCCTTGAGGTGCACGTTGAGCTGAGTACCTTGACGAAGATGTTCTGCGGCTGCGCCAACAAGTTTGGAGCCCCCCCAAATTCGCAGGTCTGCCCGGTTTGCCTGGGGCTGCCTGGGGCCATGCCGGCCGTCAACCACAAAGCCGTCGAATCCGCCATCCGCTTGGGGTTGGCGTTGAACTGCCAGATTGCCACCCGGTCTACCTTCGCCCGGAAGAACTACTTCTACCCGGACCTGGCCAAGGACTACCAGATTTCCCAATACGAAGACCCGATTGACTATGACGGCTTCATTGACGTGGAACTGGCTGATGGCGCCAACTTCAAAATCGCCATTGAGCGGGCCCACATGGAAGAGGACGCCGCCAAGAACACCCACGTGGGCGGCGAGGCGGGCCGCATCCAAGGCGCCGCCTACACCTTGGTTGACTACAACCGGGGCGGCACGCCGCTGGTGGAGATAGTCACCAAACCGATCGAGGGGACCGGCGCCCGCGCCGGCGAGGTGGCCCGCGCCTATGTCGCCGCCATCCGTGAACTGGTGGTGGCGCTGGGTATCTCTGACGCGCGCATGGAGCAAGGCTCGCTGCGAGCCGATGTCAACCTGTCGCTGCGGCCCAAGACAGCTGACCCGGCAGCCCAAGCCGCGGTGCCCTTCGGCAAGCGATCAGAGACCAAGAATGTCAACTCGTTGCGCGCCATTGAACGGGCCGTCAACTATGAGATTCGGCGTCAAGCTGGTCTGTTGTCCGCCGGTCAGTTGGTGGTTCAAGAAACCCGCCACTGGCATGAGGACACCGGTTCCACCTCTCCGGGGCGGTCCAAAGAGGAAGCCGATGATTACCGCTACTTCCCGGAACCTGATCTGCTGCCAATAGAGCCCGCCCGGGCCTGGGTCGAAGAACTCCGCGCCACCTTGCCGGAGTTGCCGGCCAAACGCCGGGCCCGCCTGCAGGCCGAATGGGGTTTCACCGATCGGGAGATGCGGGCCGCTGTCAACGGCGGTGCGCTGGATTTGATCGAGGCGACCGTTGCGGCCGGTGCCACCCCGGCCGGAGCCCGCAAATGGTGGCTCGGCGAGTTGTCCCGGGTGGCCAACGAACGCGGCCTGGAGTTGGCCGCGCTGCCGGTCACCCCGCAGGACATAGCCCAGGTTGAAGAACTGGTGGGCAGCGGCAAGATCAACGACAAGTTGGCCCGCAAGGTGCTTGAAGGGGTCTTGGCGGGGGAGGGCAGCCCAGAGCAGATCGTGGCCGCCCAGGGTCTGACTGTCGTCTCGGACGATGCCGCGTTGGGGGCCGCCATTGACGCCGCCTTGGCCGCCCAGCCGGACATTGCCGAGAAGATCCGCTCCGGCAGGGTGCAGGCCGCCGGTGCGATTGTTGGCGCTGTCATGAAGGCCACCCGCGGCCAGGCCGATGCGGCCCGGGTCCGTGAACTGATCTTGGAGCGTTTCAGCGCCGACTAGCCCCGCCGAATCAGGCTCGGGGTGACTGGTTTGTTGGCGGAGCGCTTCTAGAATTGAGGACGTGAGCTCTGAACCGATCCAGCCGCATCCCGCCCCGGAACAGCCCGGCGGCCCTGCCACGCCCAACACCTCCACCGAGGTGCTGGAACGCCCAGAGACACGGCTTGATCCCGGTGATCATGAGCGCTTCGCGCACTACGTCCAGCAGGACAAGATTCTTGAATCAGCGGTCACCGGCAAACCGGTGGTGGCCCTCTGCGGCAAGATTTGGGTGCCCAGCCGCGACCCGTCGAAATATCCGATGTGCCCGGCCTGCAAGCAGATTTACGAATCGATGATGCCGTAGCTGGACTTGATCTGGGCTCTCAATAGCTGTTCGGGGTTGGTCCGCGACGCGCCGCGCCGCGGACCAACCACCGGAACCAGTTCTGGAGCCGATTCTCAGCCGCTGATTGAGCGGCTTGTCGTGGCGCGCCGGCGCCACACCAGCAGTGCTCCCACCAGCATCAGAGCGGCCGCTCCGGCCATCACCGGCAGGCCGGCATCAGCGCCGGTCGGAGGCAACGGTGTGCCGCCCTTCGGCTGGCCAGGGGCCGGCTGGGGGTTTGCGCCGGCCGGAGTGCAGGTCCGGGCCGCCGGGGCGGCCGCACCGGAGATGGACAGGCCACCCAGCCCGGAGGGCATCGAAGCCAAGGCAGCTTGAGCGCCGGCCCGTTGGAACTGACCGACCGCGATCGCGTCAATGCCGAATTGTTTGGCATCGGTCAAGGCGGTCAGGTCAAAGGCAACCGCGCCCAGATCGGCTGTGCCCAGCGGTGAACCTTGGGCGGCGATGATAGCGCAGCTGACCTGCAAAGAGCCCAGGTATTCCGCGGCTTTGGCGATGGCCGCGGTGTGGCCTGGCACCAAGGCCAGAGCACTGGCCGCCATAGCGGTCGAATTGGCGTTGGCTGCTCCCCAGGCCAGGAATCCGCCAGCGGCGTCTTGTTGGGTGGCCAGCCAGGCGGCGGCGTCTTGGACCGCCGGGTCGCTGGCCGGAACATTGGCGGCGATCAGCGCGTGAATGGCCAGGGCCGTGACATCAACGTCCTCACTGCCGCTGCAGCCGCTGCCCCAACCGTAGGCGCCAAAGGCCGGATCGGCCTGGTTGGCGCAGCGTTGGTTGGCCATCCAGTTGACCGCCCCTGGTGGGCTGCCCGCGCTGGTCCGGGCCAAGGCGATCACCGCCAGGGCATGGCTGAACACCATGTCGCTGCTGCCGAATGATCCGTCATTGTTCATCACACCGACCAGTTCGGCAATCAGATCGCGGGCACCGCCGGGCGCCGGATGAGCTGTGGGGTCCAGTCCGGCCACTTCAAGCGCCAGCGCCGTCTTGGCGATGGCCGGCCACTTGGTTGCCACATCGGCCGGTGCGCCGATGTATTGCTCGCCGGAACCGGCAATGGCGCCGGCTGTGGCGTGGGCTTGGTCCGAGGCTTGCCCGGAAGCGGCCAAGGCCAGCAGGGCATCGATGGTCAGACCCCAGTCAGTTGCCACTCCGCCGGAGTCCGGCAGGGTGTCGCCGTTGGCGTCCAACTGGGCGGCCAACCAGGACCCAACCTCGCTGGTAGAGATGGCGCCAGGACCCGAGTTGGGTGCCAGGGGAAGACCCGTGACAGCGGCCCCGGTTATGGCGCCGCTCGGCGCTGCGACCGCTGGGGCGGCAACACATGTCAGGGAAGCTAGGGCGGAGATGGCAATCGCCGTCAGGCGATGCGGTGTTTTCAATTTGGACCTCATTTCGGCTGAGCGATCCTTCGGTAGACGCCGCGGCCTTGGCCCCAGCGTTCGGCCGTAGACCTCGACGGATAGAAACGCTCCGGCACAAGGCGGCATTCGGACTTACCATTTCAGGTCTACCGCTGCGGGTCAGTGCCGGACTTTGACCGGCTTCCCCGCCCTATACCGGGGTATTGAGTTGTGTGTCATCAATTCTATAGTTGCTGCGACGAACCCCTGACCAGCGCCCAACCAGCGCTTGGCCAGCACGGACCGCTATCTGACCATGCTGCTCCAGACCGGCCGTTGGCCGCTCCCCGCAGCGGGTTTAGGCGCCGGCGCCGTCCAATACTGAGGAAACGGTGGTCGGAATAGCCGGCTCGCCTTGGGACAAGCGCAGCCCGGCGGAGGGCAATTCGGCGCGGGAAGCATTGTGGCGTTGGCGGGCGGCTGTCAGGCCGGCCGCCCCAGCATGTCCGGTGGCTATTTGGCCATGGTCAACGTAAGTCACCTGCAGCGGGCGCAGCCCATAGGCTTCGGGTGCGACAGGGTGGACGGCCGGCCCGGTCAGAATCATTTCTTCCTCGGCTTGGCCGGAATCATCAATCCGGCGGCCGGCCCATTTGGCGCCGCCCACCGTGGATTTGCCACCGCCGGAGCGTTTCATGACTGGCTCCAAGCGCCCATCGGCGCCTTCGCGGGCCACCAGCTTGTAGACCATTTCCGCTGTTGGCGCCCCAGAACCGGTGACCAACTTGGTGCCCACGCCATAGGAATCCACCGGCGCCGCCGCCAGCGCGGCAATGGCATATTCGTCCAGGTCAGAGGTGACGGTGATGGCCGTATCGCGGGCGCCCAAATCATCTAGTTGGCGGCGCACGGCGCGGGCCAAATGCGGCAGATCGCCAGAATCAAGGCGCACTGCCCTCAACTCCGGGCCGGCCAGTTCCACGGCCAAGCGGACGGCTTCAGCCACGTTGTAGGTGTCCACCAGCAATGTGGTGGCATTGCCCTGGGCGGCCAGCTGTGAGGCGAAGGCCTCCCGTTCGGAATCATGCACCAAGGTGAAGGCATGGGCGGCGGTGCCGATCACCGGGATGCCCCAGCGCAGACCGGCTTCCAACACAGAAGTGCCGGCAAAGCCGG
>JAIRTF010000325.1 GCA_031255075.1 Bifidobacteriaceae bacterium
GGACTGAGGAACAACGCGTAGCCGATGGGCAGAACGGTGGTCGCCGCCATCACCACGATCAGCGGCGCCAGGAACCACGGCCGGCCACTGGACGGCCCGCGGCCGCGCTTCTCGCCAGTTCGGCCGGGGCGTGTTGTTCGGCTGCTGCCGCCGGCGCCACCACCGGGCGCGGCATCGTCCCTCTTGCCGATGCCGCCGGAACTGCCGCCCTTTACGGTGCCCTCCCGCGCGGCATCGTCAACGCCGACGGGCCCCGACCGCTTAGGACGGTTGGCACCACCAGTGCGCCGGCCGTCCTCAGCGGTCGTAGGGGAATTCATTTCAGAGCACTCACCATCTCGCTATTCGCGTTGGCCATCACCTCGGCTGGGTCCCCGCCGGAGACGATCGCCATCATGGCGTCCACAATCACAAACGCGCCTGCCTTCCAGCCCTCGCGCTGCACCGTTGAGGTACGGGAGGTTTCCAGCGCATCCGCCACAGCCGTGGCGAACTCCGCCTGCAGAGCATCCACATAGATCGGGTCTGTCGCTGATGACAGCCTTGGCGCAGCGCCAGTCAACGCACCCAGCGTGGCCGTCATTTCCTTGGATGTGGCCCATTGGATGAACAACCAACCGGCGCCCTTGTGGCCGGCATTCTTGGCAATGTTGATGCCCCAAGACCAAGTCGCGGTGGATCCCTCCACGGCGCCCTTCGGAATGGTGGCGTAGCCCACCCGACCAGGGATCTTTGACTCAGCCGGGTTCTCAAACATTGGCCCAAAGGTGGAAGCGTCAATGTAGTACGCAACCTTGCCCTGGGCGAACAGGGCGGTGGTGTCCTGCCAGTCAAGGTTGAGCCGGTTCGCTGGGCCATACTTGGCCAACTCGGCGTAATCCGACATGCCCTGGACTATCTGCGGGTCATCCAGCACGGGCTTGTCCCAGGCTCCGTCAAACCAGAAGTTGTAGGGCATATCGATCTTCCGGTCCAGCGGGATCTGATTCAAGACCACGCCCGTCAGGGTGTCCCGCAAAGTGTCCGTACGGGCTCCGCGCATCACGGAGCCGAACACATCGCCGCTACCGGCGTCGGTTATCTTCTTGGCAGATTCCAACAAGGCAGCCATGGTAGTTGGCACCTGGCCACCTTCGTACTGATCCACCAGATCCTTGTTGTAGAACAAGATGTAGGCCTCGGTGACAATCGGAATCTGGTGATCCAATGCCTTGCCATCTGCGCCGGGGAAGGTTGAGGAGTCAATCAGGCCGCGCGGGAAGTCCGCGAAGTCGTAGTCTGGCGCGGTCAGGGCCGAGTTCTCCAGATATGGCGTGAGCGGCTCAATCACCCCCGCCGAATGCTGGGAGACCACCGTGTCATCCATTGGCAACATGTACACGTCTGGGCTGGAGCTGGACCGGACGGCCTGCTCCATCTTGTCGAAGTACAGATCCTCCGTATAGGTCTGCAAGTCCACTTTGATGCCAGTCTTGGCTTCGAACTCACCCAGACGTTCCTTCAATCCGTCCGTCCAGGGGTGTTCGCTCAACATCACGCTGATGGTGGTGCCTTCGTATCGTTTCCAATCAAAGGCGCCTTCCACACTGTTCGGGTCAAAACTGTCGCCGCCACCGGTGCCGGCGCAGCCGCCCAAGGCGACAACGGCTACCAGACCGGCCGCCGCTAATTTCCTATTCGGCATCATTGCCTCCGTTTCTTCTATGTGAAGCTTTTCCATTCAGTTGTTCACTGGGCGGCATTGCCCAGATTGGTGCTTTCCGCCTTCCCCAAAGTTGTAGGGACACCGGCGCGGAGCCCCTTGGCCAACGCGTGGGACAACGGTCGGATGGCCTCACCGCATTGGCGCCACAGCGCATAGGCGTCCTGATAGACAGCCGCCCGCACCGGGTCCGGGTGGAACGTCTCACCGAACTCGACAAAGCCCCGCACCTGGCCCCATGAATCCAACAGACCAAGCCCCTTGGCCGCTACAGCCGCCGCACCCAAGGAAGCCCCCGGATGGTTGGCCACCGGGGTCAGATCCGTCCCCAACACATCCGCCGTAATCTGCTTCCACAGGGTTGACCGGCTGCCACCATTGGCCACCATGCCGCGGGTCAGCTCCATGCCCATCTCCGCGAACACCTCCACATGGTGGCGGAAGGCGAAGGCCACGGCTTCCAAGGTTGCCCGGTACAGGTCACCGCGAGTGTGCGCCAAGTCCAGCCCCACATAGGCGCCACGCAAACTCGGGTCATGGAGAGGGCTCTTCTCACCCAGGAAGTACGGCAAGCAGAGCACGGCCGCCGGGGGCCGGGTGGCGGCATCGGCCTCAAGGTCTTCAAACGAGGCGCCTCCGACGAGCTGGCTGAACCAGCGGGTCAGACTGCCAGATGTGGCCATGCAGCCGTTGACCAACCACCGCCCTGGCGCCGGGTGCGCATCCAGATAGAGCCGGCCATCAACCAACGGCTGGTTGGCTGCCGCCAGAATGTCGCCTGCCCCACCCAGTTTGACCAGGTAATCTCCAGGGGCTTCGACGCCCGCGGCATAGGCTGACAGAACGTGGTCCGCGCCGCCCGCCAGAATTGGCGTGCCTGGTGCCAACCCGGTGGCGCGGGCCCACGCGGCATTCAACGCTCCGACCAGCTGGGCCGGCCGGGCCATTGGTGGCAACAGTGCGGCGTCCAATCCGGCGGCTTCCAACACTTCTGGGATCAGACGGTCAGTGTGCAGGTCAAAGAACCCTGATTCGATTGCCCAGTTGTGCTCCACATGCGGGCGTGCCCCCATTTGCGCGGCCAGCCAGTCATAAGACCCCTGAACCAGGGCGGCTTTGGCCATGACGTCTGGCTCGTGGCGCTTGAGCCACATCAACGTGGGCGCCACGGATTGTTGGGTCACGGCTGAACCAGTCCGGCCCAGCACGTCCACCCCAACTGTGGCGAGGCGAGCGGATAGCTCCTGCACCTCCGTCTCGGCACGGGCGTCGTTTTGCAGCATTGGGCGCCGCAGCGCCTGTCCCTGTGCGTCAGTCACCACTACCGCCGGCACCATGCCGGTGATCGCCACCCCAGCTACGTCTTGCGGGTCGATGCCGCTCCGGGTCACCACTCCACGGACGGCCTTCTGGGCGGCTTGGATCCATTCGGAGGCGTCCGCTTCTGCTGCTCCGGCGAATGGGGTGTACAGGCCAGTGGGGCAGTTGGCCTCCGCCAAGATACCCTCCTTGGAATCCACCAGTAGGGCCTTGACGCCGCTGGAGCCCAGGTCTACGCCGATGGTGAGTCTGCGGTTGGGGTACTTGGCGGTCATGGCTGCCGGTGGAAGGTGGGGCGGGGGAGCAGTCGTCATGAGCGTCTCCTAGCGGGGCGTCTTTCGACACAGCGGACTTCAACGCCGGCAGCGCCCGCAGAGGCCAGCACCGGGTGGTCCGGCTCCGCGTCTGTGACTATGACGTCAATCGAATCGAAGCCGCCCACGTTGATCAGTTGGGTGCGGCCCAATTTGGTTTGATCCACCACCGCGATGACCCGGTCTGCCGCTTTGATGGCGCAGCGTTTCACTGCGCCTTCCTCGAAGTGATACTCAGAAGCGCCGCGACCAGCGTCTACCCCGGCCACGCCCATCACATAAACGTCGCAGTTGTACAGATTGAGTGCCTCTTGGGCGGCCGGACCAATGGTGGACAGTTCACCGGGGCGGACCTTGCCGCCAATCAGCATGACGGTGGTGCCCGGGTCATCCACTAGCTCCAACGCCACCGGCAGGCTGGGCGTGACCACAGTCAGCCGCAGGTTCACACCGCGGATGGCTTTGGCCACGGCCAGTACCGTGCTGCCGGAGTCCAGTAGCACCACTTGGTCAGGTTCAAGCATCTTGACCACCTCAATAGCTAGGTGGCCCTTTTCGACGGCTGCTTGTTCAGCCCTGGCCTCAAACGGAGGCTCCGCAGACTTGCCGGGCAGGGAGATGGCCCCGCCGCTGACCTTGCGGACCAAGTTTTGGCTTTCCATCGACGCGATGTCCCGCCGGATGGTCATCTCCGACACGCCGAACTCTTCCGCGAGGAGGGCGAATTCAACCTCCCCGAACGCTTCGATGCGTTCCTCGATCCGGCTGCGCCGCGTGCGTGCGTCCACTTGAACTCCCATGGGGCTGTAGTCCTGGGTGTGATTCTTCCACACCAAAGTGTCAAGTTGCAACAGGTACTTGTGCAACATGTGAAGTTGTAACATACTCGTAGCTAAGGGGGGTGCCGAGTAGCCCGCTTGCGAACAGGCTAGCCGTCGGCAGGCGTCTCGCAACGTGGCGAGGTGCCTGAAGGGGGAGGCTCGAAAGGCGGTCGGACTGTTTGGCACCCTCACCCAACGCCCTTGTATTCACTGCCGAAGGAGGTCAGCCATGACAAACTGGCTGTCCGAGTTGTTCCCCAACCACCCCAAACCAATCATCGCCATGCTGCACCTGGCGGCGCTGCCTGGGGATCCTCTCTACGACCAAACCGGCGGATTGGAGGCAGTGGTCAGCCGCGCCCGCAGGGAACTGCGGGACCTGATAGCCGGCGGCGTTGACGGAATACTCATCTCCAATGAATTCTCGCTGCCCTACCTGACCAAGACTGAGCCCATCACCGCCATCTCCATGGCCCGCGTGATCGGTGAACTGCGCCCGGAGCTGACCGTCCCCTTTGGGGTCAACGTGTTGTGGGATGCGGAAGCGTCGGTGGATCTGGCTGTAGCGACGGGCGCCGCCTTTGTACGCGAGGTATTCACGGGCGTGTACGCGTCAGACTTTGGGCTTTGGGACACAAACGTGGGGCGGGTGGCGCGGCATCGGCACCGCTTAGGGGGAAGCGAAGTCAAACTGCTCTACAACATACTGCCGGAATCCGCCCAATACTTGGCTGGACGTGACCTCAGCGCCGTAGCGCAGAGCACCGTGTTTGCCACCGGGCCGGACGGAATTTGCGTGTCC
>JAIRTF010000329.1 GCA_031255075.1 Bifidobacteriaceae bacterium
CGGCGATTCCACGGCTCAAACCGGGGAAAGCCCCGGTGGTCGCGGTAGTAGTGGAGGCGCAGGTTGAGGTACAGCGGCCGCTGGGACAACTGGACAGTGAGTGAGGCAAAGGCCCGGCCGTCACGCTCGGTCACCTCCGCCTGATCCCAGCGCCAATCCGCACCGTGGAAATCAACCAGCAGGTCTTGGGCCACGTCATAGAGACCGTTCACCCCCGGAATCAACGGCCGGCCCAACAGCCCCAGGACGGCCTCATTGGTGCCGGCCCGCCGCGGGCGCAACGGCACTGAACCGGGCGATAGACAAAACTCAACTGTGGCCGCAGTTGGTTGGTCGACTTGGACGTAAACCTGCTGGGTGTACGGGAAAGAGGCGACCGTGCCATCGGAACCGTGGCGGAAACCCGGGTCGGCGGCACTGGCCAAGCGAATGGTGATCACGTCGCGCCCGTTGTACTCGTAGCGCAGCTGGCCGGTGTCCGCGTCCCAGTGGTGCAGGGCGTGGGCTCGCGGCGGCACGGGCAGAATCGGGTGGGCTATCTGGTTGTGCATGGTTCTCCTCTTGGGCGTAGAAGGCAACGGTCGGTTGGATCTAGGAGGGGATGGTTGTCTGGCGGGCGTGGGCCGCGTATTCGGATGGGTAAAGTCCGGTCAGGCGCCGGAACACGTCGGAAAAGTACCTCGGCGAGGTGTAGCCGCAATCCGCCGCCAAGTCTTTGATCCGCACGTCTGGGTCTTGGTCCAACACTTGGCGGGCGTGGGCCACCCGGATTTCCGCCAAGTAGACAACAAACCGCTCGCCTACTTGAGTGTGGAACAAGGTTGACAGGTAGTTCGGTGTCAATCCGAACTGTTTAGCGACAGAAGCCAAGGTCAGCGGCTTGTCGAAATCCTTCGCCAGGTAGTCCTGAATCTGTTTGATGCGGCTGGCGGCGCCATCGCGAGGACGGGCCCGCAGTGCGGCTCCGGCCTCCCGCAGCGCCTGGTACAGACAGTCAGTGTTGGTCCAATCCAGGTTGCGGCCCAGGCGAATCCCGGCAAATCCGGCCACATCCAGTGGTTTGATGCCTGGCGGCCAGCTAGGGTGACCGCCGCGAAGCTGCTCCACCGCTGCCTGGTAGCGCGGCGGGTCCAGTTCTCGGGCCGCCTCCAGCACCGCATCCACAGCGCCGGCCACACAGTTGGCGGGCTCTTGGGCATTTCCCAGGTCCGATGGCGCGCGCACCGCCCTCCCAGGGCGGCCCCTCAACCGCAGGGCCGGGTTACGAAGCGCCGGTCTGATCTTGGCGACGGCCGCTTCAGGTGTCTGACCGAGGCCATACAGCGCGCTGACCGCTGTGCCATCCAGTGATCGGGTTTGGCAGGCGCGCTCCAGATCGCGGATCAGTTCTGAGGCTTCGGTTGGGGACTTGACCAGCAACAACAAAGATGTCGGGCTATTGGCGACTTCTGCGGCCAGGCGCGGCGCGGCGCCCAGAGGGCCGGCTGAGAAGTGGATCGTGTTGCGCTCCGGGGTGCCCGGTGCGGTGTCCCGGAAGACCGCCGCCGCCAGGTAGGGCTGCTCCGGTTCGTTATCCGCCCGCCTGGGCTTCAGCGGGTCGGCGCCGGCCGGTTGCTTGTCAGGTTCGGCGCCATGGCTGGTTGAGCCGATTTCGCGGTTCGGTGGGGCGCCGCGCTTGTGGCGTGGGGTGTGAAGCAGCCCAGCAGCCAGCGCCAAGAAGGCCTCTTCTTGGCTGGTCCGGTGGGCGGAGTGGGCCGCCAGCGAACCAGTCAAGGCGGTGGCTAGTTCATCTGCGGCGACCGGTTTGAGCAGATAGTCAAAGACCTTCAGTTTCAGGCCGCGCTGGGCCAGCTCAAATTCGGCGTGGGCGGTGATGATGATGAACTGGGTGGTCGGCTCGTCCTCCGCCAGGCGTTCAATGGCGGACAGGCCGTCCAGCTTGGGCATGTCAATGTCAACCAGGGCCACCTCCGGCCGCAGCCGTTGAACCGCCTCTACCAGGTCTTGTCCGTCCACCGCGGTGTGAACCTCCGCCTCCGGAGCGAACTGCGTCACCATTCCGGTCAGCATCTCGCGCGCCAGACAGTTGTCATCAGCAATGACGATTCTCACGTCGCCTCCAAGGGGATCTTGATGGTGCAACGGGTGCCTTCACCAGGCTGCGAGATGATCTCCAGCGAGGCCCGTGGGGAGAGGATCCGCAAACGTTCGCGGATGTTCATGGTGGCGAAGCCGGCCGCTTCGGTGATCGGTTCGGTCTGGGCCTTGGGTTCAAAACCAAGGCCGTCATCAACTACTTCGATGACCGTTTGGCCGGTCTCATTGTCCAGATGGGCGGCCACCTGCACGGAGATGGTGGCGTCATCAGCCAAGCCGTGGACCAGGGCGTTCTCTACCAGCGGTTGGACAATTAGCCGCGGCATGGACACGTCCGCCACCGCCGGGTCCACCTTGACCTGGTAGGTCAAGCGGCCGGCTAGCTCTGATTCGCGCAGGAACAGGTACTGTTCGGCGAACTCGGCCTCTTGGGCCACCGTGGCCCAGTCGCTGGTGGTGCAGGAGTAGCGCAGCATTCGTGACAACCGCAAGATGGATTTCTCCAGCCGTTCGCTGTCCCCCAGCCGGTTCATCGCCACGAAGTCGTTGAAGGCGTTGTGGAGGAAGTGGGGTGAGATTTGGGCCTGCAAGGCCCGGTATTCAGCGTTCTGCCGGGCAATGACAGCCTTATAGTTCTGGTCGATCTGCTGACTCAGCTCGGTTCCCAGGTGCCCCACTGATTCGCTGATGGCCCCCAGCCAGTCTTCGCGTTCCAGATCGGCCCTGGCACTGAGGTCGCCTGCCCGCATTTTCTCCAGGGTGGACACCACGGCGGCCGTCCCGGCGGTCACTGCCCGCGACTCGCGGCGATAGATGACGTAGGCCAAGGCGGCGGCGGCCATCGCAATGGCCAAAGCCACTGCCACCACACCGGCGGTGGTGGTGAGCTGTTTGGCGCGGTCCGCGAAATAGGTCAAACCCCACTCGGTGCCGGCAATCGGCGCTTTGGCCAACGGTTGGCCGGGCAGAGCCGTCCCGCTGCGGGCCGGAACCGAGCGAATGGCCAGGCCGTCCGGTCCGCGCAAGACCAGCTGGTCGCCATCGGGCACCACCATCTGGGTCATGGGCGTTTCGATGCCCCGAGCCGAGGCGTCAATTCGCAGAACGCCCAAGGCTTGGTGCCGGTCCAGGTCACGGATCATGGCCACCCAAACCAAAGACGGTTCTCCGGCGGCGTTGTCAATCACCAAGGCCACGCCGTTGTCCTGGGCGGCGGCCGCCTGGTACCAATCGGTCTCCCGGTAGCCCAGGTCGGTTTCGGTACGCAACCCTGGGCGGTCCCGCAACACCTTGTAGACGGTTCCGTCGGTTCGGGCCGCCGGGTAGAAGTCAACTTCCGCGATGGTCTGGGTGGCGGTGTGCATCAACTTGATCAAAGTGGAGGAATAGGCCCGCTGGGCCATCGCCACCGATGTCGCCAAACCGGGTGGAGCGGCCTCAATGTAGCCGCGGTTCATGTACACCAAAGCGTCCTGCAGCTGCCCAAATAGGTAAGGAGTAAAGGCGATTCGCCGTAACTCGCCAACATTCTCCGACATGGAATGGGCTATTGAGGTGAGGGTATTGGCGACATCCAAGGTGCGGGTGCGCTCTAAGCGGTCAGCGAACAAAGCGGAGCCCAAGATAGCGGCCAGCACCAACGGCACTGTGACAGCGCCGATGAACCATGCCAGCAGCTGATGCCGCAGACTGAATTTCGCCACGTCTTCCTGGTCCTTTATCCCCCGTAGTGGGCCGTCCGTGTTGAGGTGGTTAGCCCCCGGACGATGCCGCGCCTATGGAGCCTACACACCGGTGCGGTAGGCGTCACTGGTATGGCGTTCAGCCGGAAGAAAAAGCTGTCGGATCGTAGTTTTGCCACAGTCGGCGCCTCGGTCCGCGTTGGCAGACTCGAAGGAACCGATAGAGCAGGGAAGCCGTTCGGGAATTCTCGCTGAGGAGACCGACCGATCCGAAAGCAAAGCCGCAAAGGAGAAACCAATGAAGAAACTAGTTCTGGGAGGCGTCGCGGCAGCGATGGTCCTCTCACTGACCGCCTGCGGAGCCACCAACAAGGACTCAGGCGATGGTAAAGACGTAACGCTGACCTTCTCCACCAACGTTGTTGGGGAGCAGGCCACCGCGCTGGAGCAGGCCATCAAAGCCTTCACCACTGAGACCGGCATCAAAGTTGACTTCTCAGCCCCAGGTGAGAGCTACGAAGACCTGATGAAGACCAAGATGGCCGCCAACGAACTGCCGGACGTGTTCACCACCCACGGCTGGTCCGTGGCCCGCTACAGCGACTACCTGGCGCCGGTCAACGATCAGCCGTTCTTCTCCAAGATCGCTGATCAGATCAAGCCTGTCATCACCGCCGAGAACGGCGATGTCTACGTCCTGCCGATTGATCAAGACATCGCTGGCCTGGTGTACAACATCGACGTGCTGGAGTCAGCCGGCGTTGACGTCGATTCGCTGACCACCTGGGCCAAGTTCGGCGAAGCGCTGGCCGCCATCAAGGCCACCGGCGTCACCCCGCTCCACATGGGCGGCAAAGACTCCTGGCCAATCGGCCAATATGGCGACTGGGTAGGCCCGTCCTACTTCATCACCGATGACGCCTCCAACCAGCGTGAAGCGCTCAAGTCCGGCACTTTCGATGAAGCCACCTGGCAGCGGGTTGGCGGCATGATGGCTGATTGGGTCCAGGCCGGCTTCTTCAACGAAGACGCCCTGACCGCTGACTACGCCTCTGATGCGGCTGCCATCGCCGAAGGCAAATCAGCTTTCGGGTTCTACGGCAACTCGTTCATCGTTGACGCCAGGGCCACCAATCCCGACGCCAAACTCGGCATGATGCCCATCCCGGCGGCCTCCGCCACCGACGCGCCTTCGCTGATCGCCGGCGAGCGGATCGCCGTTGGCGTCTGGAAGGATTCGCCTCGCAAGGACGCGGCCTTCAAACTGCTCAACTTCCTGGCCAAAGATGAAAACGTCCAAGCCATCGCCTCGGCCTCCGGCAACCCGGCCGGCCTGAAAGGTGTCACATCTGACATCGGCGACATCCAGACCTACATCGACAAGTACTCCGCAGTGCGCACCTTCCCGTACTTCGACAGGGAGTACCTGCCGTCCGGGATGTGGGATGTGATGTGCGCCACCGGCTCCGACATCCTGGCCCAAAAGCCGGATGCGGTCCAGCAGGCCGCACTGACCATGCAGCAGAACTTCAAAGACAAGTTCTGATCGGGTTCTACAACGATGGAAACCTATCCCGAGGCGAAGAAGGGGGAGGCGGCTCAGGCCGCCTCCCCGGCCTCGCCGCCGGCCGGGCGGGCCGCCCGCTCAGGGGGTAAGCGGCGGCGCCGCTCGCGGGGGCTAGGTGCCGCGCGGGCTTCCATCAACGCCTTCTATCTGCCGGCCGTGGCGCTGTTCAGCGTCTTCGTGGTCTACCCGCTGATCCGTGGCGTGTGGCTGTCCTTCACCAACTGGAACGGCTACTCCCAGACCTACCGAATGAACGGTCTGGCCAACTATCAGCGGCTGATCGAGGACCCAAACGTCCACACGGCCTTCATCAACACCATTGTCTACGGCCTTGGCTCAACCCTCCTGCAAAACGTGTTGGGTTTGGCATTCGCGTTGTTGCTCAACAACCGCTTCCGGGGCCGCACCGCCGCCCGTACCCTGATCTACCTGCCGGTCATGATCGCGCCGCTGATCATGGGCTACGTCATGTACTTCTTTGTCCGCTACAACCACGGGGCGTTCAACGACATTCTGGGTGCCTTCGGCGTGGCGCCAATCGACTGGATGGCGGAAGGCCCAAGAGCCGTAGCCATCATCACCCTGGTCAACACGCTTCAATTCGTGGGTGTGGCAATGGTCATCTACTTGGCCGGCCTTCAGTCCATCCCGGCCATGTACTACGAGGCCGCATCCCTAGACGGAGCCTCGCCCTGGCGCCAATTCCGTCACGTCACGCTGCCCATGTTGGTGCCCGCGATCACCTCGGCGGTGATGATCAACCTGATTGGCGGCCTCAAACTGTTCGACGTGATCATGGCCCTGGCCGGCGGTGGGTATTCCACCGCCTCACTGTCAACTTTGATCAACCGAACCTATTTCGGTTCCGAAGCGGCCGGCTACGCCTCCGCCATCGGCATTGCCATGTTCCTGTTCATCATGGCCGTCTCGGCGGCTGCCCAACGCTACCTGTCACGCAAAGAGGTGGCCATCTGATGGCCGCCATCCGGGGGGTTGGCCGCGGCCCCAAACGAAGCTCCTGGTGGAAGACTGTCCTGGCGATCGGCATCGGCATTTTCTATCTGCTGCCGATCTACCTGACCGTCAACATAGCGTTGCGGCCGGCCACCGACACGCGCTCACTGTGGGCGCCGGCCAAAAGCCTGTACCTGGGCAACTTCGCGACCGCCTTCGAACAGGGCCGGATTGGCCGGGCGTTGGTCAACTCTGTCATCATCACCGGCAGCTGCATCTTGCTGATCGCGCTGGTGGGCGCCTTCGCGGCCTATCCGCTGGCGCGGCGCCGAACTCGGGTCAACTCCGGGATCAAAGGGTTCGTACTGGGCGTCATGATGGTGCCCCCGCTTTCCATCCTGGTGTCCCTCTACGCCAACATGGTCCAACTGGGCGGCGTTTCGAAATTCTGGGGAATTGTCCTGACCATCACGGCTTTCGAATTACCGCTATCGATCTTCCTTTACACCAACTTCATCGCCGCCATTCCACCGGCTTTGGATGAAGCAGCCGCCATAGATGGCGCCGGACCGGTGCGAACGTTCTTCTCAGTGATTCTGCCGCAGCTCAAGCCGGTGACCGCGTCGGTGGTGATCTTGACCGGTATGCACGCCTGGAACGATTACCAGTTCTCGCTATACCTGCTGCAAAAACCAGACATGCGGTCGCTGCCACTGGCCATCGCCTCCTTCTTCTCACAAACCACCTCAGACTTGAACGCCGCCACGGCCGCCGCGCTGATCGCCATGCTGCCGGCTGTGCTGTTGTTCTTGTTCCTGCAGCGGTATTTCATTCGCGGCATGGTGGACTCCGCCCTCAAATAGACCCCGCAGCCTGCTGGACCGCCGGATTCACCGGCCGGTTGTAGAAATTGGCACACAGATCGTAGTTTCCGGCATGTCGAAGCCAACCAGGTCAAGCCAAACTGAGTTTTTGGACGCGGTGATGGAGCCGCGCCCGCCGAGGAAGGGCATTGGTCGCCTCGGCTGTCCACCACAGCGTCATCAGCAGCAAAGGAGCAACAATCAATGAGACGCAAGCAAACGAACGGCCGGCGCACCCGTCGGGTGTTGGGCTTAGGGGTGGTGATGGCCCTGGCCGCAGCCGCCGCCGTCACACCACTGACGCCCGTGATGGCGTTGGAAGCAGCGCCTGGAGCCGAAAGTGGCCTGAACCTGATCTACCACACCGACTTTGTCGATAGTTCAACCGACTCCACCTGGACCGCCGGCCCGGTAAATGGCCAAGACTGGTGGTCCAACCCGTCAGGTGCTGGGCTGATCAACCAAAAGGACCAAGCCGAACTGCCGTCCAGCGGCGTCAACGTGGGCAACCCGGACACCTGGTACACCAACCCAACCCTGACCGATTCGCAAACCCAATACGTGGCCGTTGGCCTGGCGCCCCTTGATCCGACCACCGCCCAGCGTGGGTCGTTCTTCATCATGGGTCACCTCCAAGACTCCAACGCGGCCATTGTGGTGGACTTCAACTTCAAAGCCCCCAGCGGCGCCTTCAACTTCTTCAAGGGCAGCTGGGTGGTGCCCGGAGTGATAGACGGCTCATCGGACGAGGTCAGCTGGATTTCCGACCCGTGGAACAACACCATGTCCTTGGGGACCTACAGCGCCACCAATCCGTATCTGATTGAGACATGGTTCAGCCCAGTTGAAGGCCAACCCACCCAGACGCTGGTAACCGTCAGAATGACCAACGCCTCCAGCGGTTTGCGCCTGGGCGAACGGTCCTGGACGGTGGACAACGCCGCCGTGGCCGGGGCCGGCTCGGTTGGGTTCTTCGCCACCGACCCGGCAGCTTCCAGTGTGCGGCTGACCTCCTTCACCTACCGGGCTGACGCGGACGGCCCCACGGCGCCATCGGCCGCCACCGAAGTCAGCCTTTCCGGGCCCGTTGGGGAGGTTGTAGGTGCTGCCTCCGAGCCGTTCACGGTGACGCCCAATGGCGGCTTCACCGGCACCATCACGCCGGTTGCCACCGGCTTGACTGGCACTTTCACGCCCGCCAGCCTGACTTGGACCGGCCTGCCGGTACCCCGCACCTTCACCTTCACCCCAGCTGAGGAAGGCGAAGCAACCATCAGCTTGACCGGCCTAGGTGACGCCACCCTGAAGCCGCCGGCCGGACTGACTTTCGAAGCCGTCAAAGCCCGGCCAGAACTCCGGTCCATGTCCCTGAAGCTACCGGCCACCACCGGCTTCACCGGTGAAGCGGTGATCAGCCCGGACCGGAAGGTCCACGTCACCATCCCTGAGAACTACACCGGCTCCAAAGTCTGGGCAGCCGAATTCGAGGTGGATGATCCGTGCGTGGAGGTGTCCGTAGGCGGCATCGAACAGATCAGCGGCGTGTCCACCCAAGACTTCACCAACCCGGTGGAATACACGGTGCGGGTCGGCAGCTACGCCAAGACCTATACCGTCACCGCGGCCGACTGGCGCTCCATCCCGTCCTTCCACTACGACGGCGACGCCACCGGCCAACCAGAGCGGCCATTCGCGTTGAACTACCACCAACAGCTCAACATGAAGCTGTACCTGGATGACCCAACCCTGCCCGCCCCTCAGTACACCGCCGAAACGGCCCTGGAACTGATCAAACAGGTTGACAACGCCACGCTGGGCATGCCGAAGCTGATCTACCTGGTCGGCTGGCAGTTCACCGGCCATGACACCGGCTACCCCCGGTTGGACGTGGCCAATGAGCGGCTCAAGCGGCCGCAAGACGCGACTGCCGCCGAATCGCTGCAATGGCTCTATGACGAGGCCAAGAAGTACAACACCACGATCTCCTTCCACATGAACCTGTCTGACGCCTACATGGTGGAACAGCTGGGACAGGACTACCGCGACAACGGCTGGCTGATGCTGTCGAAAGGTTCGCCTCAGGTTTCGTGGAACAACCCGAACTATGGCAGCGCTTACCGGATTGACTTGAAGAAGGCCTGGGAAGCCGGCGCCGTGGTTGACCGCTTGGAAGAGATGTTCGCTGAATTCCCGTTCCTGCTTGATGCGGGCTCCATCCACCCCGACGTGTTCATCGCCTACTCGGGGGACGGGCGCACCGCCGCTGAGAACGCCGATGCGCGCCGCATGATCACCCGCTACCTGCGTGACCGCGGTGTCGACATGACCACCGAATATGTCCAGGATGACGGCACCGGGCGGACCGACCTGGTGGGCTTGCAGGGCATGGCTTGGAACGCCAACCAGCCTGACATCTACTACTACACCCGGGACATGGCCATGGCGGACACGGGCGGAGCCACCGAAGCAACCAAGTTCTGCGTTGGCTTCTCCATTCGCGGCGAACCGCAGTTCAAGAACGGCATCAACGGCTGGCAGTCGGAGTTCAGCCGGCAGTTCGGCCTGAACTCGGCCTTGCACGCCTATGTGCGGTCCCATGATTTTGTTTCCCGCACCGAAGCCAAGGGCGCCACCTGGTCCAACGGTCTGACCTGCGACTACCAAAGCTCAACGGAGCGGACCATCACGCAAAATGGTGTCACCATCCGCACCGGCGATGACCTGTTTGTGCCGTTGACCTGGGGCGAAACCGGGCGCGTCATGGCCTACAGCTTGAACGGCTACACCGACCAGCGCTGGGTTCTGCCGCCAGACATGGCCGCCGCCAGCCAGGTACACGTCTACCGCGTCACCTCGCAGGGCTTGGTCCAGTTGGCTGCCGCCCCGGTGGCCGATGGCGCCGTGAGGCTCAGCCTGAAAGCTCGCGACACCGTTTTGGTCGCCTTGAACCCGCAGAGCGCCCTGCCAACCGACTGGTCGGCTTTGGAAGCGGTAGTCGAAGAAGCGTCCGGCTTGGATGAGGCGGCCTACACCGCCGAATCTTGGGCCGCTCTGCAAACGGCGGTCAATGGCGCCCAAGCTGTGTTGGACAACGCTGAAGCCGCCCAGTGGCAGGTTGACGCCGCGATTGACACGGTCAGGGCTGCTATCACCGGTCTAGAGGCTCTGCCAGCGTTAGCGGTGCGATTGGTCGCTTCGACCCGCTGTACGGCCGGCAAGGCGCAAATCGCGGTGTTCGCCTTCAACGATTCGCCGGGGACGGTCGCCTCAATGAAGCTTCACACGCCTTACGGAGACAAGGTGTTCGCCGCCGTGCCGGGCGGAGTATCCGCTTATCAGCTGTTCACCACCAGGGCCAAGTCCCATCAAGGGGTGAGCGTGGAGTTGGAGGCCCAGGCCAGTGGAATGGCACCTAGTTCGGTGTTCGTGGAGGTCCCAGCGGCTAGCTGCGGATGACCGTCCTCTAACCGCGAACACCCGGGATGCCGGCCGGCGCTCGCGAGATGGCGCCGGCCGGTTTCCCGGCCAACCAAGCAACGATCAACAAATAGGAACTGAAATCAAGAGAGGGAACAACTGAGATGAGAAAGAATGCCCGGGGGCGGCTGGTGGCCGCCTCGTTGGGAGGAGTACTGCTGGTGGGGGTGGCCGCCGGGGCAGCCCAAGCCGATCCGATTGAGAACCTCGGCCTAGGCGAAGGCGGCGATGTAGCGCTGCACGTCACCTTGGAGGAAGAAGCCGAACCAGGGCTGTTGTCGATGCAAGTCGCCGGCGACGCAGTGACCCTGACTGGGGACACCCGCGAAACCGGTGCACAGGGAGACGAATTCCGTGTCTTCACCGGCGAACTGCCGGAGGTGACCGTGACGGACACCCGTGACCGGGATGATGCGACCCATCCGATCAACCAGTCGCCAACCTTCCGTTGGTACGTGATCGGTGAAGCCAGCCCGTTTGCGGATGACAACTCTACTCTGCCGAACATTGACGCCAAGCACCTCGGGTGGGCTCCGCGCCTGACCGGTTCCAACCCTTCGTTCAACGTTTCGGCCGGTTCGCCGATCGATGCTTGGGCGGATGTGGACCCATCGGATCCGGATTGGGGTACCTGGGCCGGTCTGGGTGAAGCATGGTCCCTGTTTGAGGCTTCGAGTTCCTATATGGTCAACCCGGAGAGGTCATGGACGGCTGGTGCCAGCCTGTTCTTGAAGGTGCCTGTCGCAACAGCCGCCGGCTCCTACACGTCAATTGTGACGTTGACCCTGTTTGAGGATGATGCCGCTCCTCCCGGGCCGTAACATCAACCGGTCTGCGCCCGCCTGGGGCGCCGAGTCGGCTGGGCGCCACCGGCGCCGGCTGAACTGGGCGCCCCGGTTGGGCGCTGCCGTGATGTTGGCTATGTCTGTTCTTGGTGCGGCACCGGCCTGGGCGGCGGATGGGGATTCCCCTGTCCGTTGGTCGGTTGGGCCCGCCAACGCCGACGGCCGTGACGGCCGAGCCTCGTTTGAACTCGTGGCTGATCCAGGGGAACGCCTGGAGGAACACCTGGCTGTGACCAACCTGGCCGATAGGCCGGCGGTGTTCGTGTTGCAGAGTGCTGATGGCTACTTCACCGAGGAGGGCCGCTTCAACATGTTGGCTGATCCGTCCCAGTCCAAAGATGCTGGAACTTGGGTGAAGATTGAATCCGAGGTGGAGGTCCCAGCCGGTGAGACGGTCGTTGTGCCGTTCGAGGTTGTGGTCCCGGCCAACGCTGAGCCAGGCGATCACGCCGCCGGCGTGGCCGCCGCCCTGGTACGCACCGGCCAAGGCGAAGACGGTTCGGCTGATGTGGGGGTTGTTTCCCGTTTTGGGGTGAGGGTGATGATCCGGGTCTCAGGCGAACTGAAGCCCGGCCTGGAAATCCATCAACTGGATGCCTCCTACCAGTTGGCTCGCAGCCCTTTGCGGCCCGGTGCCATGGTGGCCCGGTTCGAGTTGGTCAACACCGGCAATGCCCGTTTGCAGGTCACCGGCACGGTGACAGTCCAAGGCCACACCGTCCAATGGCCATCTGCCGGGGCCAACCGGATAGAACTGTTGCCGGGGGAGGCCCGCCGCGTCGAGGCCGCAGTTGGCCAAGTCTGGCCATTGTTCCGGGTCAAGACCAGTGTCGAGGCTGTTCCGCAGGTTGTGGCGCTGGAAGGGGTCGAAGTGCCCAGTCTGCCGCCGGTCTTAGCCAACCTGACGGTGTGGGCGTTCCCGTGGCCGCAGTTGGCGGTCCTGGTGGGTGTAGCCCTAATTGCGTGGGCCTGGCTGGCCGGTCGCTCCCGCGCCAAACGGCGCCTAGCCCGTCTGCTTGACCAAGCCCGCGCCGAAGAGCGCGCCAAACTATCCACCCCTGCGGCATCGCCCCATCGGGTTGTGCAAAGGTGAGCGAAAGCTGGACTTCGGTACGAATCGCTCAGCATCACAACCTAGACCACTTCGACTGCGGCGTTCGGGTGCTCAACCTGTGGTTG
>JAIRTF010000051.1 GCA_031255075.1 Bifidobacteriaceae bacterium
TCCACTTGGCCATCAACCAGGACCAAGCGGGCGCTGGTCAGGGGATAGCGCCAGGAGGCGCGGCGGGTAACCAGCCGTACGGCGTGTTCCCAGGCGAACAGCACCACCAGGGCAATCAATCCGCCGGCCAGTTTGGGGGCATCGCCCAGCATGGCGCGGGCGGTGACCGCCCCAATCACGGTCATCAAGGCCAGAGTGGTGATGGACACCCTCAAACGCAGCCGCTGCCCAAACCACATCATCAGGGCGCTGAATACCCAGAACAGCACGCTGGTGGAAACAATCACAGAGCCAACCTGTGGCCAACTGATTGCAAGCTCATGCCAGAAAGCCTCAAACATGGCCCGAGCCTACCCCAGGCTCAAGCGTTCGTTAGGGCCGGCTGCGGCCGCCAGGGGCGCGTCGGATGATCGACCGTAACACACGGGAGAGGCCGCCGCGCATTGCTGTTCGGTGGTATCCTTGCGAATGTCAGAACGTAAGGAGGAGCCATGACTGGAATCAGTACCCTCACATCCAAGGGGCAGACCACCATCCCGGCCCGCGAACGGCGAATGCTTGGCTTGCGTGCGGGGGACAAGCTCGTCTTCACAGTGAAGGGGGACCAGATGACAGTGCGCAAAGCGAACAGCTTCGTGGATCTGGCGGGTTCTGTTGAGGTGCCGGAGGGCCGCCGTGGCGCCGGCTGGGATGCCATTGTGGAAGAGACTCGTGCCGCCAGGGGTACGGCGTGAGCACCCTGCTGGACACCAATGTCATCATCCGGCATCTAACCCAGGACCCACCGGAGCTCGGTCAGGCTGCGACCCACTATTTGGCCACCGCCAAGAAGCTGGTACTAACGGATGTGATCGCAGCGGAAATGGTCTATGTGCTCCAGTCCTTCTACCGTGCGCCGCGTTCCACCATCGCGACGGCGCTGCGCTCCCTGCTAGCAATGGACGCTGTCTCCACCGAACGTGAGCAGGTGCTGCTGCGGGCGGTGGACTTGTTCGAACTGGACAACATGGACTTCGCTGACGCCTACCTCGTCGCCTGGGCCGAAGCCCACGGCATCAAACAGATCGCGTCTTTCGACAAAGGCCTAGGCAAAGCCAAGACCATTCGCCGAGTTGACCCAAGCCGCACCTAGCCCACCAGCGCCTCGGTCAAAGCCGACGCGGTGAGACTGCCATTTTGGGGCGGAAGTGGGGGTGAGTGCGTCATTTTGTGTCGATTCAGCCGTGTTCCCGCAGGGAGTACCAGGGGTTTTGGCCCGGAGCGGGTACAAGATGGCAATCTCGTAGCCGCTCCGGGGACAAAATGACGCACTCAGCGAATGCCGACGGTCTAGATGTCGTAGTACAGCTCAAACTCGTGCGGATGCGGGCGCAGGCGCAGCGGGTCAACCTCGCGGGTCAGCTTGTAGTCGATCCAGGTGGAGATCAGGTCCTGGGTGAAGACATCGCCCTCGGTCAGGAAGTCATGATCTGCCTCAAGGGCGGACAGTACCTCCGGTAGCGAGCCGGGGACCTGTTGGATCTGGGCGTGCTCTGCCGGAGGCAACTCGTAGAGGTCCTTGTCAACCGGCTCCGGCGGTTCGGTCCGGTTCTTGATGCCGTCCAGGCCGGCCATCAACTGCGCGGAGAACGCCAGATATGGGTTGGAAGAGGGATCCGGCACCCGGAACTCGATCCGCTTGGCCTTGGGGCTGGAGCCGGTCACTGGGATGCGGATGCAGGCGGAACGGTTGCGCTGCGAATAGACCAAGTTGACTGGCGCTTCGAACCCTGGCACCAGCCGGTGGAAGGAGTTGACGGTCGGGTTGGTGAAGGCCAACACCGCTGGGGCGTGAGCCAGCAGGCCGCCAATGTACCAACGGGCCATATCTGACAGGCCGCCATAGCCGCGCTCATCGAAGAACAGTGGCTGTCCGTCCAGCCACAGCGACTGGTGGCAGTGCATGCCGGAGCCGTTGTCACCAAAGATCGGTTTGGGCATGAAGGTGACGGTCTTGCCGGCCTCCCAGGCCGCATTGCGGATGATGTACTTGAACTTCATCAGGTCATCGCCAGAGTGCAGCAGGGTGGAGAACTTGTAGTTGATTTCTTGCTGGCCGGCGGTCCCAACCTCATGGTGGGCGCGTTCCATTTCCAGGCCGGAGCCGGCCAAGAGGTGGACCATCTCATCGCGCAGATCAGCCATCTGGTCGGACGGCGAAACAGGGAAGTAGCCACCCTTGATGCGGGTCTTGTAGGCCAGGTTGGCGCCGTCTTCATCGCGGCCGGTGTTCCACCAGGCTTCGTTCGAATCGATGGAGTAGAACGATTCGTGCTCATTGGTTTCGTAGCGGACGTCGTCAAAGATGTAGAACTCGGCTTCCGGGGCGAAGAAGGCAGTGTCCGCGATGCCCGATGCCGCCAGGTAGGCCTCCGCTTTGGCGGCCACATTGCGCGGGTCACGTGAATACTGTTCGCCGGTGAACGGATCGACGATGGAGAAGTTCATCACCAGGGTCTTGCGGATGCGGAACGGGTCCACGAAGGCTGTCTGAACGTCTGGCATGAGCTTCATATCGGATTCGTGGATCGCTTGGAAGCCGCGGATCGAAGATCCATCGAACATCAGCCCATCGGCGAAGGCGTCTTCGTTGAAAGCTGCGGCGGGGATCGTGAAGTGTTGCATAATGCCTGGTAGATCGCAGAAGCGGACGTCTACAAACTCGACATCCTCAGTGCGTACAAACGCCAGAGCTTCCTCAGGGCTGGTGAACATTGGTGTTGGCTCTCCTTCAAGAACTGGTTCAGTGGGACACCGAAAGCCTAGGCCGGTGGCATGACTGGGCCGTGAAGCGTTTGTTACGCGTCGGTTTCCTGGTTCCAGACCAGCGCCGGCGGCACCCTCAAACCGGACCTTGGCCTGGCGCGGACCGGGGACTTGGTCTGGACGGTTAAGATGGTTGTCCGTGGCATCCAGATCCCCTGAACATGATCCTTGGGCCGAGGCAGCGCCCACCGGGCGGGCCGGCCGGAAGGCTGACAAGCAAGCCGCCAAAGCGGCCAAGAAGGCCGCCAAAGCCGGCAAGACCCGCTGGTACAAGCAGGTTGCCCAGGTCTACAAGATGGTGGCCAAAGAGCAGCCTCTGATCTGGCTGTGGCTGTTGGCCTGGCTGGTGGGGATAGAAGCGGCCGCGGTGCTGTTCGGCACGTTCGTTTGGAAGCATCACGCCGGCTATATGGCGTTCCTCGGAGCGCCGGTGGCGTTGTTGGCCTGCACCATGTTTCTGGCCCGCCGGGCTGAATCCTTGGCGTATCGCCGGATTGAAGGCCAGCCTGGGGCAGCCGCCAGCGCCTTGGGGACCATTCGCCGGGGTTGGACCATTCTGACCGAACCAGTGGCAGCTGATCCGCGCACCATGGACATGGTCTTCCGGCTGGTGGGCCGGCCCGGGATTGTGTTGGTGGGCGATGGCCAAACAGCCAAGCTGAAGCAGCTGATGAAGAAGGAACACCAACGGGTGGCCCGGGTCGCGCCCGGGGTGACGATCACCGAGCTGTACATCGGCCACGAGGAAGGCGAAGTGCCCCTGGCCAAACTGGTCAAGAAGCTGCGCCGAATGAAGCCAACCCTGAACAAGGCGGCCTTGGGCGAGGTGAACCGCCGTCTTCAGTCGATTGGCGGCATGAAGCTACCCGTGCCGAAGGGCATTGACCCGATGAAGGCCCGCCCCGACCGCCGCGCCTTGCGCGGCCGCTAGAACGCCCCTAGAGGCCCAGCTCCGCGGCGAAGGAAGAACCCTCCAAGCGGCTCTGGATAGCTGCCAAGAACTTGGCCGCGTCTGATGGCGTGATCAGCCGCGAATCATAGGACAGAGCCAAATAGCTGGTGTGCCGCACGGCGATGCCCTCACCAACCACCACCGGTCGCCTGGTCACAGCCCCAACCGAGAGCACAGCCACCTGCGGCGAATCAATGATTGGGAAGTCCAACATCAGCTCTGGCCCCGCCGGAGCGGTCAAGGTGAAAGTCCCCGCCGCCAAGTCATTGGGTAGCAGCGCACCGGAGGAAGCCCGGGCGGTCACCCCGGCCAGGGCCCGCGCCAAGCCGATCAACCCGAGCGACCCGGCATCAGCGATGACCGGCACCAGCGGACCCGATGGGGTGAACACAGTCACTCCAAGGTTCTCCTGGGCGTAGTAGGTGACGCCGCCATCGCGGATGGCAGCATTGAACACCGGGTTGGCTTTGAGAGCCTCAACGGTGGCCAACGCGAAGAACGGATCAAGGGTCAGTTGCAGCTTCTCCCGATCCAAGAAGGTCCGCTCCGACCGGGCGATCAGCCGGACAATCTCTGTCACATCGACCTGGGCCACAGATGTCAGCTGCGTCGGTTGGTAGACCTCATGGATGGACCGTTCGGCTTCGATTGACCGCAGCCGCGGCAGGCGGTCCTGGGCACCGGCCGGGGGAGCGGCGGCTTCCGGCTGGGATTCGGCCGCGGCGATCAGGTCTTCGCGCCTGATCCGCCCACCAACGCCGGTGCCTTTGACCTTGGTCAGGTCAACACCGAGGTCAGCGGCCAGTTTGCGAACCAGCGGAGTGACGTAACCCCGGTCCGCCGCCGAATCCTGAGAGGCAGCGGCGCCAGCCGTTGTGGCCGCAGGCGCCGGGGTGGACGATGCCGCCGGGGCGGGGGTCGGGACGGGGGCAGGGGCCGAAACGGGGGCGGAGGTCGCAACCGCGGGCGCCTGGGGCGCAGACGAAGTTGGCATAGAGGCCGCGCTCGAGCCCGGACCTGGAGCTGGAACGGCCACCGGCACCGGCGCTGCCGAAGCGACGGGAGCGGCAGGGGCAGCCGGCGCCGAAACCGGCGCGCCAGCCGGAGGGGCTACGGGAGCGGGGGCTGCTGCGGGAGCCGCCGGCGCGGCATCGGCCACCGGAGCAGCAGCGGCGGGCTGGGCACCGGCACCGGCCGGAGCCTCACCGGGCTCACCGAGTACGGCCAAGACGGCGCCCACCTCAGCTGTTTCATCTTCCGCGACCAGGATCTCCAACAGCACACCGGCGAAGGGTGAGGGGATTTCGGTATCCACCTTGTCGGTTGAAATCTCCACCAGGGGTTCATCGACCTGGACCTGATCACCGACCTGCTTGAGCCACTGGGTGACGGTGCCCTCCGTGACCGATTCGCCGAGTGCTGGCATAGGAACTGGTTGTGACATGGTTGCCTCTATCTGCTGAATTGGTGGACTTACGCGTGAGCGTGGAGCGGTTTGCCGGCCAGCGCCAAGAACGCCTCGCCGATGGCTTCATCTTGGGTGGGGTGAGCGTGGATCAGTTCGGCCACATCATCTGGGTAGGCTTCCCAGTTGACGATCAGTTGGGCTTCGCCCACCAACTCGCCAATGCGGGTGCCAATCATGTGCATGCCCAGGACCGGGCCGCCGGCCAAGCGGACCAGTTTGACGAACCCTTGAGTGGCCAGCACCTGGCTCTTGCCATTGCCGGCCAAGTTGTATTCAACGGTTTCGATGGCGTCTTCGCCGTGTTCGGCTTTGGCAGCCGCTTCGGTCAAGCCGACTGAAGCGATCTCCGGTTCACAGTAGGTGACCCGGGGAATGCCGGATTCGATCAGCGGCGGGGCGTTCAGGCCGGCGATCCGTTCGGCCACCGCAATGCCCTGGGCAAAGCCCCGGTGGGCTAGCTGCAGGCCGGGCACAATGTCTCCCACAGCCCAGACTTTCGGGACGCGGGTTTCGCAACGTGGATCGGTCATGACGAAGCCGCGGTCAATCTCAATGTTCAGCTGGTTGAAGCCAACTCCGGCAGTATTTGGCCCGCGGCCCACCGCCACCAACAGCAGATCGCCGGTCAGCGTTTCGCCGCTCTCCAGCGTGACTGTGACGTTCTGGTCACCCTGGGAGACGTCAGCCACCTTGGACCCAAGTTTGTAGCCGATGCCGCGCCGCCGGAAAGCCCGTTCCAACAGTTTGGACACGGCCAGGTCTTCGTTAGGAGCGAGGTGATCCAGCGCTTC
>JAIRTF010000005.1 GCA_031255075.1 Bifidobacteriaceae bacterium
GTCTTCGGTCAGCTCAACTCCTGGCTGCTCAGAGCACAAGGTTGCATCTGGTCGCAGCGCACCAGCGGTGTCTTTGACGTAATACACCTCATGGCCGGCCCGCCGGGCCTTGTTGACCCCTGATTCGATAGCCGAATTCAGGTAGCCAACCAGCGAATTGAAGGCTTGGGCCTCAGCCGCTGAGTATTCGGCCGAACATGCCCGGCCGCGATCCTTGGGGAACAACAGCGGGTAAGCGGTCACCAACACCGGCACCGATTGGCCGGCCTGGTTCTTCAACCGCTGGGCCATTTGGCTGTAGGTGTTCGCCAAATCGAGTTCCTGAGCTGCCCGGATGCCGTTGGCCAACTGGGCTGAACCCGGCGGGCATTCAGTGTCCTTGCAGTAGAGCAACAGCTGACCCAAACCGATGTCCTCGGCTCCAACCGAAACGGTGGCCAGCTTGGGTGGCGTGCCCTGGCCGGAGGCTTGACCCAACTGTGGTGGGCTGGAACCAAGCGACTGATCTATCACGTTACGGCTGGTGGCACCAGGTTTGGCCAGGTCCACGCCGTCCAGATCGGCAGCGCCCGGGGCGCCGGACTGGGCTGATCCGAGCACCGAATCCGCCAATTCGCCTTGACCCTCTTCTGGGGCAATTCCGGCGAACCCGTCACCCAACACCACTGACGGTCCGTCTTGATCCGTCAATAGTTCGCCTGGTTCATAGTTCATGTCCGCTGGGTCCACCACGGCGAATTCGGCTTCGGTTTCGACACCGTCAACGTTGGCGCCCCAGGCGATCAGACCCAGTTCCACCGCTCCGGTGCCGCCGGACAGGTGAACCTCAACGGTCCTGGTGACAGAGCCGCCCGGCGGAATGTTGCCGACGGCAATGTTGGCGGACGGCACCACCCGCGCCTCGCCGGAAGCAACCGTGGTCCGCAACGTGAATTGGGCAGCTTGGACGTCGCGAGCCGACGGGTTGGTCAACGTCACGTCCACCATTTGCACGCCGTCTTGAGGGGCCGATGCCGCCACCCCGATCTCCGCATCAAGGCTCGCCATGGACAGGTCCTCCACCAGGTCCCACAGTTGACCGGGGTCATCTGAGGAAACCTCATAGGTTTCGGCGTCGGTCGCGCGGGAGATGCAGGCCAGTTCTTCGCGGCCGGCGTCTGAAATGTTGAAGGCCACAGTTGGCACGGTGATCTCAAAGCCGCGGGCCCGGATGGAACTGGCCTCATCACAAGGCGGCGGGCCGCAGTTTGATTCGCCATCTGAGACCAGCAAGATGGTGGCGCCGGTATGGCCGTCCGCCTCCAACTGGTTCACCACGGCGTTCAGAGCGCTGCCGGTGGGAGTGTCACCGTAGGTGGTGATCTGGTCAATGGCTTCCAGCAGATCCCCGGTACCGGTGATGGGACCGGTTTGGATGATGAACAGACCCGGGTAGCAACCATCTGCGGCTTGGGGTCCGCCCGGATAGGTGTACAGGCCGATCTCCGCACCGACTGGTTGTTCTTTGACAATTCCGGCCATGGTTTGTTTGGCTTCTTCGATTCGGTCGCCAGCCATGGACCCAGAAATGTCCACTACCAGCACCAACGGCCGGTTGCCGCGACCAACGGCGGATTCGCGGTCTGAATCTACCTCGCTCCCAGATTCAGGGTCTTCACAGGCCGAACCGGCACAGGCATCCCCAGACCATTCCCAGATCCGCCAATGCCCCAACTCGAAGGCGGCAGATTCCCACCGGCCAACCCGCTCCCCGAACAGGTCAATCTTGGCGCCAATGCGCCCAAAGATGTACGCGTCAAACGAGGCCGAAGCGGCCACCGAAGCCCCTGGACCAGGGGTCGCCTCGCCATCGCCGGTGGTGGCGGAACCTTCGGCGTGGGCCAACAGTTCGGCCATCAAGCTGACCGCGCCGGTCACGCCAATGGTGTCCCAAACCATGCCTTCCAACTCCAAGGTTGGGATGATGATCGCGTCGACATCCACTTTGAAGCTGGCGGCGGCGGACTTCTTCGGGTTGCGTGATTCGTCAACCGTTCTGAACTGGCCCTTGGAGAACTCAATCCCCAGTTCGTGATAGGTGGAGAAGCTTTGGCTGACGTCAACCCGTCCTTCCATGTAGACGGCCAAGTTGACCCCAGCTTTGGCGTAGAAGGAGACCACCACTGGGATGGGTATACCGAAGATCACCGGCACCGCGAAGGTGGCCCGGCCCAACAGCCAGCGTTTGGTGAATTCGGTTTCGTCTTTGAGTTGTTCGGCTTTCTTGGCGGCGGACTTGCTGGCCAAGTCGGAGCCCATGCCGTAGCCGAACTTGCCGGTGGCGGTCAGCGTGAACCGTTCATCCAAGGTCTGTACCAAGCTGACCCGGAAGGTGCCCAGATCGCCGCGAGCGGCCCGCGCAAAGATCCCCCAGTCCCATTTGATGTCAATCACCAGGTCAATGGAGGTCTTGAGTTTCAGGGTCAGTGAGGCCGCCACGTTGGCGCTGGCCTCAGCCCGGGAGGCTTCTTGATCGGCTTGGACATCGGCAGAGGATTCAACCTTCTCAGTGGGCAGGTTGAAGCTGGAGTCAAACAGTTGCTGACCGTTGGCTTTGCCGTTCAGACCAATCGTGGCTGAAACCGACCGTTGGCCGTTGCGATAGTCCACACCGGCGTTGAACTTGCCGGTCAGCTCAACGTTGGCGACATCCAAGCTGCTCCGGTACATGGGCGCCATAGTCCCGGCGGCCAGCGGTGTCACCACCGACCCGCCGGCATGGTAGATGGCCGGGCTCAAACCGGCCGCGCCCCAGCCTGAACCAGACCAGGACACCAACTGCGCTTCAGGATCACCGGCCCGCACCGACCGGTCAGCGTTCGGATCGGATTCTTCGGCTTCAGCCCCGGCGGCCACCAGCGGCGCCCGCAACGAGGCGTAATCAAGCTGCTGGAACACGTCCAAGATTCCGCCTGGGGCGGTGTGGACCACCAACTGGCCGTCGCGTTGTTCCAAGCCGGTCACCTTGGACAGGCGTCCATCAGGCACCTTGTCAGATGGGGCCATCGCCAGCACGTCACCCAGGCGCAAGTCAGCCGGCGAGGCAAACACCAGTTGCGAACCAGAAGCGGACACCAACTGAGAAATCAAATCTTCGCCAACCACCACAGTTTCTGGTGCCACCACGGTTTCAGTAGCCGGCGGCGCCTCAAAGGTGGCTGTCACCGAAGCTTCGGCTTCCTCACCAGCCCAAGTCTTGGCTTGAGCGGTGATGGTCTGTTTGCCGGAGGCCACGGCAGTTGTGTAGCTCCACTCCCAGCCTTCAGCGCCGGCCCAAACCTCGGCATTGCCAAGGAAGCGGGCGCCGCGCTTGAGCGTCACAGCTTGCAACCCGGCGCCGCCTTGGACGGTGCCCGTGAAGGTCACCATGGCGCCTGCCTCGGCCCCCAGCTTGACCACTTCACCGCTCTTGGGCGCGGTGATGGTGACTTGAGGGCTGCCCGCAGTTTGGGCGTCACGTTGGTTGACCACTCCGAAACAGGTGGCCCCACCAGGTTGAACACCGCTGACGGCAGTTTCGGCTCCGCCGGGCAGCAGCCAAGTAGCTGAACCAGCCACCGCTATTTCGGTCTCACCAGCGCCTTTGATAGTGCCTTCGCCGGTGGAGCCGGCCAAGCACAGCGGCCAAGACCCGGCCGGGGCCAGAGTCTGAGGCAGGTTGGGATAGCCGCTGTCTGCCGCGAACGGCCCGAACAGCGAAACGCCGCCTTCGAAGGAACTGGCGTCCAATGCTCCATCAGCGCCGGCCGTCCAACCGACCACGGACACCCGCAAATCAGTAATGGCGCCTTGGGCGGCAAACCACACCTTGCCGGTCCGGTCCAGCCGCACGGGCATCAGGCCGGCCGCCAAGCCGTCCACTTCCAAAGCCGGGACCAGCGCGCCCGCCTCCCCCACGCCAATGGTTCCGGTCCCGCTGGCCACCACTTGGAGCCACACTCCGGCCACCGCCGTTGACGGCACCCCGCCCAGGCCGGCTGGGCTGATCCAGGCTTCACTCCCGGCGGTTGGCATTTGGTCCGCGCCCAGTTCCGCAGCCGGGTCCAGCGCCAAGTATGGTGCTACCGCCTCGGTGCCCGATGGCGCCGGCCGGCCCTCCCCTTCAGCTCGCGGTGTGAAGTAAGCCACCGGCCGTACGGTTACCAGGGCTTGGCTGTTGGCCGCGACGGCCAACTCGCCGCTATCAGACAGGCGGACCAGCGCCGTGGTTGACACCGGCTGGGTGGCGTCCAACACCAGCACCGGACTTGATTCCGCCAACTCCCCCGAAGCGGCCCGAGCGGCATCCGGCCCCAACCACAGGCTGAAGGGCGCGGCATCGGCCTCCGAACCTGCGGGGCCCTCTTCGCCTTCCGAACCTTCTGTGCCTTCTGGAGTCTCTGGGTTCTCTGGGTTCTCCGGGTTCTCCGGACTGGTGGGTTCCTCGCCGCCTTCGGCACCGGGCGGCAAACTGGCTGTCACCTGGACCAGCCAGGAAAGCGGCATGGGCCCTTCAACGGCCGGCACCTTGTCGAAACCGCTGATGGTGGCCGCCTGCCCGGCGCTGAGGGCCAATTCTTCGACCAGCGGGCCGGCCGGTGCCGGAACCAGACGGCCCGAATCACCAATCGGTTGTAACGAATCAAGCGTGCCGGCGCGGGCTGTTTCCACCCCGCCCATGGCGAACCAGGCGCCGGTCGAACCCAACACCACCACCAGCGCGGTGATGGTCGCGGTCAGAGCCGTGAACCGGATCCGATGAATTGGGCGCTTCATCCGACCGCTCCCATTTGGTCATAGCTGCCCAGCACCTTGAAGTCATAGAAGGCAATCCCTATGCCGTAGGCGTTCGGTGTGGATGTGTCAGTCACGCGGATCACCAACGAGGTCACATCGCTGACGTTGAGGGCAATGTCCGTGGTGTCAAGGCTGGTCACGTTATAGGTGCCCAAGACTTTGCCATCGGCCAGGATTTCAACGCGGGCCGCGTCGCCGGCCTCTGGCGCGTTCCGCAGAGCCAGTTTGCCGGTCAGTTCAACTGCGCCACCGCCCAGGTTCCATGAGGTTTCGCGGGGGTCTTTGGCGGCGCTCAAATAGAACGCAGTCTTGTAGGTGACCCCACCGACCACCACATCCGTGGCTTTGGAGATGCTGGAGCCGCTGACGGTCAGTTCGCTCAGGTTACGCTCAACTGGCGTATCGGCAATCTTGAAAATGATTGTCTCTGGCAGGTGGGCGCCGGCTTGCGGCTCGGTGGAGGTGATGGTGCCGGGTTTGGCGCCGGGCACGTAGACCTTTTGTTGGATCACACGAACGCCCATGCCCTGCAGCGCGTCAACGCCGTTGCCGGCGGTTTGGCCAACCACATCTGGGACGGTCGCCTCGATTGACACCACCAGCAGCACTCCGGCTGGGTTGGAAGCCCCGAACACTGGCGTCTGTTGGACAACCACGCCTGGGTCGCCAGCGGCCGGCCGTTCGGTCGTGGAGATGATCTGCTCTGGCACGCCTGCATCCGCCAGTACCTGCATGGCGGTGTCCAGGTCAAGCCCACGCACATCTGGCATGACCACGGCGCCCTCGCTGCCGGCGTAGTCCGGCAGGGCTATCAGCACCGATTCGGCTTGGGCATGTTCTTTGGTTGCGTTCCCGGCCCGGTTGGCGGAGGCCCATCCGGACGCGAACGCCCAGCCGGTCAGGGCCAGTACCGCCAGAGCCAAGCCAGAGGCTCCGACGATGGCGCCCACCCGGCGCCGTTTGCGTTTGCGTCCAGCCGCGTCCAGCGGGGGCTTAGGTGCCTTGGGCGCTTTCGGTGCTTTAGGTGGCCGCGGGGCGGGCATCGGCGCGGCCCCAGGCGGCATTGGCGCTGGGCCGCCGGTTGGCGATGGCTGTCCGCCGGGCGGCAGCGGCTGCGCGCCTTGCGGGAGTGGTTGCACGTTGGGGTGCGGTGCTGCGGCCGGCGCGGCGGCCGATGGCCCATTCGACAATGGTTGGCCGCCGGGCAATGGCGGTGCGCCCGGCGCGGTTCCCGCCGGGATGGGCGGTTGGCCATCTGGCGGCAGCGGTGGCTGGCCGCCGGTTGGCGGCGGTGCGGCGCTCACAGGATGCTCCCGAACAGGCCGGGCAGTACCAGCAGAATCAGTACACCGGCGGCGACGGCGCCGACGGCCAACCCGATCCCCACACCGATCGCAAACCATTTGATCCGCTTCGGTTTGGGCGCCGCAGGCTCCGGCGGTTCCTCCAGCGGCGCCTCGCCGGGTGCTGTACCCGGAACGCCCATACCTTGCGGGACGCTCGGCCCGGCGCCAGGCGTGACCGGGGCCGGGGTCACCGGCAGGCTGGGAGCCTCGCCCGTTTGGTAGCCGCCGGGCGCACTTGGCGCTGGGCCATCCGGCAGCGGAGAAGCTTCAGCCTCGCCCCAAGCGGCCGTAGCCTGCTCGGCGGAATTGATTGGCGCTGAGGCTGGGGCCGGCTCGGAGACCTGGGCCTGTTCGGCGGGAGCGACCGGCGCCGAAACTGGAATCGGTTCAGCTGCGGCCACGACCGCCGGCGCGTTCGCCTGGGCTGGTGCGGCAGTTTCCTGGCGGAACTGCTGGGCGGGGATGGGGCCGCTTTGGGCGTCAATCCAGCCGACCAGCCCGGGATAGGCGTTGGGATGAACACGAACGGCTCCCCACAGATCAGGCCGCTCAGCGGCTATTTGCTTCAACCTATCGGGTGCGGTGGTGGGATTGGCCGCTTCCGCCGCCAGCTGGTCCATGGTCATTGGGCCCTCATCTCAGGTTTGTTCTGCGGCACGCCTAGGTGCGCTATCCGTTTCCCTCAGGCAGACCGATGTCTGCCATTTCGTACCCAATACAAGCGCAAAACTACCCGGCGCGCCACCAGCTGAAGGATCAGCCGGCGTGGAAGCGGGTCAGGAACTCGCGGGTGCGCGGCAACTGCGGGTTTTCGAACAGCTCAGCCGGTGGGCCCTGTTCGGCAATCACGCCGTCATCGACAAACACCACCCGGTCTGACACATCACGGGCAAAGGCCATCTCATGGGTCACAATCACCATGGTCAACCCAGATTCAGCCAACTCCCCGATGACCGAAAGCACCTCCCCCACCATTTCCGGGTCCAGGGCGGAAGTCGGTTCGTCAAACAGCAACGCCTCAGGCTGCATTGACAAAGCCCGGGCTATTGCCACCCGCTGCTTTTGGCCACCGGACAGCTGGCGCGGTTTGGCCTCCACATAGGGCTCCATGCCAACCTTGGACAGGTACTCAACGGCCCGGTCCTTAGCTTCTGCTTTGCTCACCCCTGCGGCCCTGACCTGGCCAATCACACAGTTTTGCAGCACATTGAGGTTGTTGAACAAGTTGAACTGCTGGAACACCATGCCCAAATGAATCCGGTAGCGGTTAACGTCATAGCCGGCCTCCAGCACGTTCTGGCCGTGGTAGAGAACCTGGCCGCTGGTGGGCCACTCAAGCAGGTTGATGCATCTGAGGAAGGTGGACTTGCCGGACCCGGAAGCACCAATCACGGAGACCACCTCTCCGGGCAGCACTTCGAAGTCAATGCCCTTGAGGATCTCATTCTTGCCGAAGCACTTCCGAAGATCTTTGGTCTCGACTATGGGGCCACCGCCCGCAGGGGCATCAGAACCAGACCGGCCAGCGGCCGCCTCGGCGTCATGCATCTTGGCTGGGGTGTCTGCGGACAACTCCTGGGGATCGCTAGCGTGACCGGCCGGCAAGAGTCTCACCTCCCGGGCGCAGAATCGATTCCGGCGTGGTGGAAGATGTCGCCAGGGTGAAGTTCTCCGGTCCATCCAGTTTGCGCTCCAACAACCGCAGCACCCGGGTGGTTGTGAACGTCAACACCAGGTAGATGGCCGCGATCAGCATGTAGACCGGGAACGTCTCATAGGAAATCCCGGCAATGGTCTTGCCTTGGAAGTACAACTCGGCGGTGCCAATCACCATCAGCACCGAGGTGTCCTTGATGTTGATCACGAACTCGTTGCCGGTGGCGGGCAGAATGTTGCGAATCGTTTGCGGCAGCACCACAGACCGCATGGTGGCCCAATGGCTCATGCCGACAGCTTTGGCGGCTTCCGTTTGACCTGGGTCAACGGCTTGGATACCGCCGCGAACAATCTCCGCCATGTAGGCGCCGGTGTTGATCGAAACCACCAGCAGGCCGGCGTGCAACACGTTCAGGCTGATGCCAAACGCCATGTCCAACCCAAAGTAGACAACCATCGCCTGGACCATCATGGGGGTGCCGCGGAACACCTCAATGTAGATCGCCAACAGCGCGTTGACCAGCGTCAAGACGATCCGTCTGAACAAGCCTCCCGAATGGGCGTCACGCGGAATGGTGCGGATGGCGCCAATCGCCAAGCCAATACCAATGCCAACTATCGTGCCCGTCAGGGCCAACAGCATGGTGACGCCCACGCCCTTGAGCAGCCAAGGCCAGTATTCGCGAAGGATGTCCCATACCTGGATGAAGAACCCGTCGTCGCCATCGGCCGCCAAAACGGCTACGGCCCCGGCTACCGCTGACGTGTTCATCCGTCGCCCGGCTGGTCTTTCACGGCCTGCTCCATCAGCTGTTCACGCTTTTCCTGCGGGATTTCAGCCAAGGCCTTGTTGATCTCGCCCGTCAACTCGGAGCCCTTCGGCAAGCCAATCGCGATTGATGTCTCCAGGCCCTGCACCTTGAAGCCCTTGCCTTCAGGGAAGGCCAAGAACGTCAGGTCGGGGTTGCCGGCCACGGCGGATAGCGCACCAGGCCGTTCGGAGACGTAGCCGTCAACTTTGCCGGATTTGACGGCAATGATCATGGTTGAGAAATCTTCCAGGGCGGTCTGCTTGTCCACTCCGGGGATTTGATCCAGGAACACGTCGTAGTGGACGGTGGACAGCTGACCGGTGATCTTGGCGCCGCGGAGATCTTCCAAGCTCTTGGCGCCAGCCCACTTCGAATCCTTCTTGACCACCACCACAATGTCTGAGGCGTAGTACGGATCAGAGAAGTCAATGGCTTTCTTGCGTTCATCGGTTGGGGTCATACCGGCCACAATCATGTCGATCTTGCCGGATTCCAAAGCCGGGATCAGCCCATCCCAGGTGATCTTGACCACCACCAGGTCGCGGCCCAGTTTTTCGGCGACGGCTTTGGCCATTTGCACGTCATAGCCGCCGGCCCAGCCGCCGCCTTCAATTGGTACGGCGCCGTTGGAGTTGTCTTTCTGGGTCCAGTTGAATGGCGCGTAGGCGGCTTCCATGCCGACCCGCAGGGGGCCATCACCATCCGATTTGTCTTTGGAACCGCAGGCCGCGAGGGTCAGCGGCACGGCCAGCGCCAGCAGGGCGGCCAAGGCGGGGATCTTTTTCACTGGTTTGGTCCTTCCGGTGCGGTCCAGTTTCGTCCCAGTGAGATTATCAGGCGCCACAGCCCCTGTTCGCCCCGAGTAGGCGGCTCGGACCGAACCGTGGACGCGCCTAGGAGTCCGATGCCGCGCCGGCCGGCAGCCCAAGACGGCCACCGCCCAGGGCCCAATGCCGCCAGGATCTGGCTGGGGCCCGCGTCTGAAAGAGTTCTACAGGTAGGTCCTGACCCACACCGTAATGCGGCGGTCAGTGGCCTCCGGATAGTCCAAAGCCCAGCATTGAGCAGCCTGAATACCCAGAATTCGGAATTGATCCATAGTTTCCACCAGGGCGCGTTTGGCACCGGCCGGGTCAAGCGGCGCCATAGCGGCGGACAGATGGGCCACGAACCGCTCCCCCGCCCAATCCTCAAGGTGCCGCCCGTCCCAATAGGTGTCAACGTCTCCGCCGCGCCGGGATTTGGTGATCCAAGCTTGGACTTGGACCATGGCGTCTTTCATCGGGCCGTCAATCAGCCGCCGGGCAGACCAAATCTCACCCCGTTTGAGCCAACGCACGGCCCGCGGCACATCCACCCAGAAACGGGACACCAACTCGGCGAACTCTTCCTGGGATGGCCGGCCGGAACGGCCGGCTGGTGATTCGCCACCCAGGGAGGCCAACTGATCGGGTACCGGGCCACCGGCTTTGAGGACTGTCAACGGGCCGCCCACCATGTCCGTCAAGACCCGTTTGGCTGGGGCACTCAAAGTCTCCACGGCGCCGGGGGCCAGAACGGTGAGGGTCAGCTGGACGGCGTTGTCCAACATGATGCGAACCACCGGAAGCTCTGGGAACGAACGGTCCACAGCTGCCACCCAAGGGCGTCCCAAAGAACTCAACCAAGCGTTTGAACTTAGCAATTCGTCTGGGCTGTCAGTGAACAACAGGAGGTTCAGATCAGCTGACTCATCTGGTTCGGCTCCGGCCCGCGAACCAACCACGGCGGCGCCGATGATCGCCTCGGAGTCAGTTACCAGCGGGGCAAGCTGAGTCAATATGTCTTCATAGGTGTTGGGCACGGTCAAGACCCTACCGGACATAGCGGTGCCCGCAGCCCGTTTGACATGACTTTGGTGAGCCTGACGGAAGGCCTAGGCCACCCCATGGGAGGATCTCTGAATGGTTTTGGCAGGACAACACGATTGGTGGCGCACAGCCGCCGTGTATCAGATCTATCCACGCTCCTTCGCGGACGCCAACGGCGACGGGATTGGTGACTTGCGGGGCGTGACCTCGCGGGTGGACTACTTGGCGGAGCTCGGGGTTGATGCCGTCTGGCTATCACCCTTCTACCCCTCAGCTTTGGCAGATGGCGGCTATGACGTTGACGATTACCGGGCCGTGGACCCGCGCATCGGCACGTTGGAGGATTTCCGGCAGTTGGTTTACGCCCTGCACGCAGCCGCCATCCGGCTGATCGTGGACATTGTGCCCAACCACACCGGCTCCGGTCACAAGTGGTTTCAGGAGGCGCTGGCCTCACCGCCCGGTTCGCCGGCCCGCGGACGCTATGTGTTTTTGGACGGGATTGGGCCGGACCGCAGCCAGCCGCCCTCAGATTGGACTGCTGCTTTTGGTGGTTCGGCTTGGGAACCGGTCGGTGACGGCCAGTTCTACTTCCACCAGTTTGCCCGCGAACAGCCTGATCTGAACTGGTCCAACCCAGAGGTCAGAGCCGATTTTCTGAAGACCCTGCGGTTTTGGGCAGACCTAGGTGTGGACGGCTTCCGGGTTGATGTGGCCATGACATTGGCCAAGGACCTGTCAGCCCAGCCGCTGCCCTCAGCCGCCCAGTTGGCGGCGGCTGGCACCGGACCGGATCACCCCTACGTGGACCGGGATGAGGTCCATGAAATCTTCCGCGACTGGCGGGAAGTATTCAACAGCTACGACCCGCCGCTGACAGCTGTTGGCGAAGTGTGGGTTGAATCACCGGAGCGGCGGGCCCTGTACGCCCGCTCTTCAGAGCTGGGCCAAGCGTTCAACTTTGACCTGCTGCGGGCTGATTGGACCCCGGCGGCTTTCCGTCACGTTGTCACCACCAACCTTGATTTGGCGGCCCGGTCCGGGTCCAGTTCAACTTGGGTGTTCTCCAACCATGATGTGATTCGGGCGGCCTCCCGTCTCAGTTTGCCTTCAGCCGGTGGTGGGGATTCCAACTCGCACCGTGATGAGGCTTGGCTGGTGACCGGCGGTCAATCGCCCCCGGCGCGGACTGCCTCAGGTCTGTCCAGAGCCCGGGCGGCGGCTCTGTTCATGCTGGCTTTGCCCGGTTCGGCTTATCTGTACCAGGGTGAGGAGTTGGGCTTGCCGGAGGTGGTGGAGATTCCGCCTGAGGCTCGTCAGGACCCAACCTTCTTCCGTTCCGGTGGAACCGCCGTAGGGCGCGATGGCGCGCGCGTGCCTTTGCCGTGGACGCCGAGCGGCCCTTCGTTTGGCTTTGGCGCCGGACCAGCCCATCTGCCGCAACCGGCTTGGTTTGCCGAATACGCCGCCTCTACCCAGGCCGGCGTGCCGGGTTCCACTTTGGAGTTCTACCGGCAGGCCTTGGCGCTGCGCGCCCCGCTCCGGGCCGATGAACACCT
>JAIRTF010000144.1 GCA_031255075.1 Bifidobacteriaceae bacterium
GAGGTGATCTGCCCGGTCAAGAACTGCTGCAACTGGGCATTGGCGTCAACCGGCCAGGCGGCTGGGAACCAGGCCAAGAAGTAGGGCAGGCGGCTCAGACACAACGCCAGCCAGACTCCCGCCACAAACCACCGGCGGTGGTTCCGCCAGACGGATCGCAGCCTTTGCCAAGCGGTGGAGGCAGTCTGGCGGGGTTTCCAGGCGCTGCGCTGGGAGGCGTCTAGGATGACCGCGAAGGCAGTGTAGAAAATGACCCAGTAGCCGGTCAGATGAATGGCCGTCTTGACCAGCTGAATGGGTGAGGAGAACAACAGATGCAGCGAGTTGTCCCAGTTGAGGGCCGCGCCGACGGTTTCGGCGGCTGCCGCCAGCAGGCCGACTAGGGCCGCCATCCTCCGTGTGCGCCGGTCCTTGACGGCCCAGGCCCGCCAGGCCAGCAGGCTCAGCCCCGCCCAAATGGCCAGTAGGAAGACGTCATTGCCGGCGAAATGCCCATCCAGGGGAACGGGATTGAAATCGGTTTGGGCTCGGTATTGGTAACCATCCCATAGGTCCCGGACCAGGTTGGTGGCCAGCGCCACGGTGCCCCAAAACCCAGCGGCCAGGGCCCCGAACAGCGCCCATGGACGGCTCCGCGGAAGTCTCACGCGGACAGCCTAACGGGCACCCCCGCCCAACCCAGTAATCGGCGGGCTACTGGGCAGCGAAAGCTCTGGCGATCTGGGGGGTCCGAGGCAGCCCCCAAGCGGGCCAGGTTGGCCGCTGGCAGTGATGGGCGCCGGCGCCTTGACCTGGCTCAGGTGCGCCGGGAGCGCCGAATCAGCCCCAGAGCCAATAGATCCAGCCCAAACGCGAACAACACAGCCCCAATCACCGCACCAGCTGTCTCCAACCGAGATTCGTCCAGAGCATCGTTCGCCACCCCTAGTAAGCCCAAGCCAATGTCGGCTATGGGCGCGAGCAGTATCAACAAGACGCCAAATAGGGCCATAAGTCCCCCAGGCTTCTTGCGAGACTTGGTGGTCAGGCCACCCCACGCCATGTCAGCCATGGGGTCACAGTAGATCCCGCTCCAACCCAAAGCCTGGCAAAATGTGATCTATCTCACATTTTGGCGCGGTCGGGAGCCCATCGAAACCGCGCGATAATTGGAGGGCGGATACAGCGGCGCCCATCTTGGCGCTGACACCATTGCGGATGGCCCGGCTGGGCCAGAAAGGTATTTCCAGAAGTCATGGCCTCACTTGACACATTCGGCGCCCGTTCTGAGTTGAACGTAGGCGGCAAGACCTATGAGATCTTCCGGTTGGATGCCGTGGAGGGACTGGCAAGACTGCCTTTCTCGCTCAAAGTCCTGGCGGAGTCGATCCTTCGAAACGAAGATGGCGCGACCATCACAGCGGACCAAGTACGCGCTTTGGCGGCCTGGGATCCAACCGCTGAACCATCAACCGAAATCCAGTTCACCCCGGCCCGCGTGGTGATGCAAGACTTCACCGGCGTGCCCTGTGTGGTGGACCTGGCCACCATGCGGGAAGCGGTCGCCGACCTGGGCGGCGACCCAAACAAGATCAACCCTCTGGCACCGGCCGAAATGGTGATTGACCACTCGGTGATCATCGAATACGCCGGCACCGACCAAGCCTTCGATCTGAACGTGGCGATCGAATACGAACGCAACCGCGAGCGCTACCAGTTCCTCAGGTGGGGTCAAGGCGCCTTCTCCGAGTTCAAGGTGGTGCCCCCAGGCACCGGCATTGTTCACCAGGTCAACATCGAATATCTGGCCCGTGGCGTGATGGAGCGCGGCGGCCAGGCCTACCTCGATTCTTGTGTCGGCACCGATTCGCACACCACCATGGTCAACGGTCTGGGCGTGCTCGGTTGGGGCGTGGGCGGCATCGAAGCCGAAGCTGCCATGCTGGGCCAACCGGTGTCCATGCTGATCCCCAAAGTGGTCGGCTTCAAACTGTTCGGCGCCATTCCCTCCGGCGTGACCGCCACCGACGTGGTCTTGACCATCACCGAAAAGCTCCGCCAGCACGGCGTGGTGGGCAAGTTTGTCGAGTTCTACGGCGAAGGCGTCTCCCAAGTGCCGTTGGCCAACCGGGCCACCATTGGCAACATGAGCCCCGAGTTCGGCTCCACCTGCGGCATTTTCCCGGTCGATGACGTGACCCTGGACTACTACCGTCTGACCGGCCGCTCGGCAGAGCAAGTCGCACTGATCGAGGCCTACGCCAAGGCCCAAGGCCTGTGGTTTGACCCGGCCTCCCCGGATTACCGCGAACCGGTTTTCTCCGAGTATCTGGAGCTGGACCTGTCCACCGTGGTGCCATCCATCGCCGGGCCGAAGCGGCCCCAAGACCGGATTGAACTGAGCCAAGCCAAGCAAGCCTTCCGCCGCGACCTGCCGGATTACGCCCCAGACGTGGCCGCCGCGATGGCCGGTGATGAATCCGAAAAGGAATCTTTCCCGGCTTCCGACCCGGCCGCTATTGACCCGGTCAAGGCCAAGGCCGTGCCGGTGACCGTGCCGGACAAGGGCGAATTCACCCTGTCCCATGGCGATGTCTGCATCGCCTCGATCACCTCCTGCACCAACACCTCCAACCCTTCGGTGATGCTGGCTGCCGGCTTGCTGGCCGAAAAGGCCGCCGCCAAAGGCTTGAAGTCCAAACCGTGGGTCAAGACATCAATGGCGCCGGGCTCCAAAGCCGTCACCGCCTACTACCAAGAGGCAGGGTTGTGGCCGGCCCTGGACGCATTGGGCTTCAACGTGGTCGGTTACGGCTGCACCACCTGCATCGGCAACTCCGGTCCGCTGGCCCC
>JAIRTF010000250.1 GCA_031255075.1 Bifidobacteriaceae bacterium
ATCAACATGATGACCATGGCCGGCCACATCATGATCATCTCAGTCAGGGTCACAGAAATGGGGAGCACAGCTCTGGGGAATTCCAAAGCCCGCACCAGTTTCACTTTGGAAGCTATAGCTCGGCCGCCGTTGTTCAAACCAGAGGCAATAAACTCAAACAGGAATGTGCCTATCACCAAATAGCTGACAAAGTCTTCAATTCCTTGTTTGGCGCCGGTGATGATCATGCCGAAGACAACGTAGAACACGCCCACTTGGAGCAGCGGCTTCAGCACTCCCCACAGTTGTCCCAGGTAGGAGCCCTGGTTCTTGCCGTAAGCATCGGAGGTGGCCAGCTGCCAGGTGAAGTCGCGCCGCCGCCACAGCGACGCGGTGTAGGGGCCCAACCGCGGCCGGGCGCCAAGTTTGCGCAGGCCGTAGCGGGAAGCCAGGTCCGCGGCATCGGCAGAGGCCAGCGGCACCGGACGGGAAGGCAAATCCACATTGCTAGGTTAGTCGCCCCGGCGCCGGGCGGTTTCGCGTCTACGCTTGACTCCCGTGTTGCGTTTGGACCACGTGGTACGGGACTACCCCTGGGGAGCCACTACCGAATTGGAGCGCCTGTTTGGGCCGGCCCCGGGGGCTGGTCAGATGGCGGAGATTTGGTTGGGAGCCCACCGGCTTGGCTCGGCCATGGTGGCTTCTGGGGAGGATGACGCCGGCGTGTCGCTGCGGGAGGTGATAGCCCGCAACCCGGCGGCCTGTTGCGGCCGGGAAGCCGAACCATCTTTACCGTTCCTGCTCAAAGTCTTGGCGGTGGCAGACCCGTTGTCGCTGCAAGTCCACCCGCGGGCCGAGTTGGCTCGGGCCGGTTACGCCCGCGAGGAGGCGGCCGGCATGGCGCCAAACGCCCCGGACCGGGAGTTCAAAGACCCCAACCCGAAACCAGAGATGCTCTACGCCTTGGGCGCTTTCGAGGCCTTGGCGGGGTTCAAACCAGTCGACACCATTCGGCGCCTGTTTGAACCGTTGGCCGCCCACAGCGACCTGGCCAGGCAGATCGTCGCGGCGTTGGCGGCGGACAGCGCCTCAGCCTTGCGCGATGCGGTGGAGATTGCCCTGGCCGGCGGCCAGTCGGAACAGGCCGCCGTCGCGGAGCTAACAGCAGCTTGCCGCCGCCAAATGGGCGCCCCCGGGGATGACCCTTCGCCCTACGCCCTGGCCGTGTCATTGGCGCGGCGCTACCCGGCGGATGGGGCGGTGGCCGTGGCCATGATGATGGTTCGGGTTTCGTTGGCTCCAGGTGAGGCCCTCTACCTGGCCTCCGGCGTGCCACACAGCTACCTGCGCGGTTTGGGTGTGGAGGTGATGGGCCCCTCAGACAACGTGTTGCGAGCCGGCCTGACCAACAAACACAAGGACGTGGCCGCCCTGATCGAGGCGATCGATTTCTCCGCCGCCGGTGGCGTACGCCCAGCCGTGGTCCGGGACGGGCCGGTCCGGCTGCTGCGGCCACCAACAGCCTTGTTCCAATTGGCCGATGTCCGGGTCGGCGGCGTAGCTGAACTGTCCCTGCCGGGGCCGCGGATCGTCTTGGCTTTGGAAGGCGAGGTGACGGTTTTCAGCGAGTTGGGTTCGCTGCATCTGGCCCGCGGCCAATCGCTGTTTGCCATGGATTCAGAAGGTCCGCTGACCCTGCGTGGCAAGGGTCGGTTGGTGGTGGCCGCGCCAGGGCAGCGGTGAGGGGACGATGCCGCGTCGGCGCCCCACGATCCGGCCTCCGCTGGCCGCCTGGGCCGTTACGTAACCGTCCTGGGCGCGATCTGAGCGTCTTGGTGGGGGCTGGGCCGGCGGCATCGGGCGCCGAAAACTACCCGTTTGGGGCAAACTTCACCAAATCCTCCACAACTTGCGCTGCGCCCATAGGTTTGCCCAGGTAGATCACCGATCAGCGCCCAAAATGGGGTGTCTTAGCCACCCCCGCTGCCCGGTTTGGGTCCAAGAATTTTGGCTGCGGACTTGCACCAGATGACATAGATGTAATTTCATTGGTGGAATCAGTTTCGATTGTCCTTGAAGGAGACACGCATGTGGAATGTGCTGGGCGAGGGTGCCCTAACGCTAGAGTCCGGCGTGATCGACCCCAGATCTGGCATCCGGAACCTGTTTCCGGTAGCGCCAGAAGAAGGTCCGCTGGGCTGGCAGGAACGCGCGCTGTGCGCCCAAACCGACCCAGAGGCGTTCTTCCCTGAGAAGGGAGGGTCAACCCGCGAAGCGAAACGGGTCTGCTCCATGTGTGAAGTCCGCGCCGAATGCTTGGACTACGCTCTGGCCAACGATGAACGGTTCGGGATCTGGGGAGGCTGCTCCGAACGCGAGCGTCGCCGGCTCAAAGCGGCTAGAGCCACCTAGCCGACCGAATCCACTAGGAGGCTGAAACTTTGACGCACCATCCGGGCCTTGCGGATGTCGAAGCCACCGGGACCCCTCGGAGCCAGGCTGGGCACCTTCGTGGGGTTTCCTAGGGTGGCGGCGCATCCGCCCGGTGAACCGGTAACCGACAGCCCACCCGCGCCGCTGGTGACCGCGGTGGTGGTCACCCAAGGCAGATCCGAATACCTACCCAAAGCATTGGTGGCGCTGGCCGCCCAGACCCGGCCGCCGGAATCGGTCGTGGTGGTGGACGCCGGCGCCCAATCCGACCAGGCCATCGCTGAGATGGCCATCCGCTGCGGCATTCCCAAATCGATTCTGACCGTGGTCCACGCCGTCCGGGCCCGCAACTTTGGCCAGGCCGTGGCCGCCGGGTTGGCCGGACGCCCCGTGGGCGAATACATCTGGCTGCTGCATGACGATAGCTACGCCGCCCCCCAAGCGCTGGCCCACCTGGTGTCCGCCCTGGAGATGGCCCCTTCGGTAGGCGTGGCCGGCCCCAAACAACTCCAAGCCGCAGACCCGGCGCGCCTGGGTGAGGTGGGCGTCAGAACCACGCCTTGGGGACGCCGCGTACCCTACGGCCACGACGGTGAACTGGACCAAGGCCAATACGACGGGCTCGATGACGTGCTCGGCGTGGGCAGCGCCGGCATGCTGGTCCGCGGTGAGGTTTGGCGGGTGCTGGGCGGGTTGTGCCCGGCTTTGGGGCCGTTCCGCGACGGCCTGGATTTCTCCAAACGGGCCCGGCTGGCCGGCTTCCGAGTGGTGGTGCAGCCACTGGCCCACCTGGAACATGAACAGGCCAGCTACCGGGGGCTGCGCTCCGGGCGGCGCCAGGCCGACGGCGCCGAGCCGGCCCCGACAGCCCGCTCATTTGGCGGCCGACGGCGGGCTTTGGTCTTCACCCGGCTGGTGGATTGCGCCTGGTGGGCCTGGCCGTTCCTGGCCCTGATCACAGTGTTGGCCGGCTTGGGGCGGTTCGTTTGGCGGTTGGCCCGCAAAGAGTTCCGGTTGGCCGGAGATGAGATAGCCGCGCCGCTGGCCGTCTTGGCCAGACCGGATTCGATGACCCGAGCCCGGTATGTGGCAGCCCGGACCCGGCGGGTGCCACGGCGGGCCTTGACGCCACTGTTGATTTCCGCCGGTGAGGCTCGCGCCGCCCGGCGTGACCGCCGCATCACCCAAGCCGAATTGCGCCGTCAAGCGTTGGCACCAACCGAAATCGAGATTGCCGAACATCGCGAACTGGCCTCCCGCCGGCGCCGCATGGCGGCCGGGGTCTTTGTGCTGGCCACGGCCGTGTCAGTGGCGGCTCTCTACCGGCTGTTTGGGCCGGGCTACATTGCCGGCGGGGCGGTCCGGCTGGAAGACCTGGGCGTGGTGGAGTTGGCGCGGATCGCCTCCGGCGGCTGGCTGACCACCGGCCTGGGGGAGGCCGGTCCCGGCGACCCGTTCACCGCCGTGTTGGCGTTGTTGACACTGATCTGCTTCGGTGATGGCTGGGCGGCGGTCAAACTGCTGCTGTTGGCCGCGCCGCTGATCGGCACGGTGGGTGCGTGGTTCGCCGCCGGCGCGGCAGCCCGGTCGGTCTGGGTGCGGGCCTGGGCGGCCCTGTTCTATCTGGCGGCACCTGCTATGTGGTCCGGCCTGTCCAGCGGGCGTTTGGGAGCAACCTTCAGCTACGCCGTCCTGCCCTGGTTGGCGTTGGCATTGGCGCGGGCAGTTGGCGCCAACCGTCTTGACGTGC
>JAIRTF010000257.1 GCA_031255075.1 Bifidobacteriaceae bacterium
TTAGGATGGCTAGCCGTGCTGCGAACTCATGGAGCTGGGCTGCTTAGAGCCGAACATATTGGCGAACACATCACCTTGGCGGGCTGGGTAGCTTCCCGGCGTGACCACGGCGGAGTGGCGTTCATTGACCTGCGTGATGCCACCGGCGTGGCCCAAGTGGTGATCTATGACGAAGCTGTGGCCCACCAACTGCGCTCAGAATGCGTCATCCAAGCCAAAGGCGTGATTCGCCGCCGGCCTGAAGGTAACGACAACCCGGCCCTCGGCTCTGGTGAAGTGGAACTGGTCGCTGAAGACGTGCTGGTGTTGAACCCGTGCGCGCCGTTGCCATTCCCGGTTGAAGGCCCAGGTCAAGTCGGTGAGGAAACCCGGCTCAAATACCGTTACCTGGATTTGCGGCGCCCCGGCCCGGCGGCTGCTTTGAAGCTCCGGTCAGAGGTTTCCCGGGTGACCCGCGGAGTGTTGTCCGGCCACGGGTTCACCGAAGTTGAGACCCCCACGCTGACCCGGTCCACCCCGGAGGGCGCGCGTGACTTCTTGGTGCCCGCCCGGTTGTCTCCTGGTAACTGGTACGCCCTGCCGCAATCGCCGCAATTGTTCAAGCAGCTACTGATGGTGGCTGGCGTGGAACGCTACTACCAGATCGCACGGTGCTACCGGGATGAGGATTTCCGGGCTGACCGGCAACCTGAGTTCACCCAGCTTGATCTGGAAATGTCCTTCGTTGAACAAGACGACGTGATTGCCGTAGCTGAAGACGTGCTGCGCGCGGTGTGGCAGTTGATTGACGTCGAAATCGGTGACATCCCGCGGCTGACCTATGCCGAGGCGATGCGCCGCTACGGTTCCGACAAACCGGATCTGCGTTACGGCCTGGAACTGGTGGAACTGGCGGACTACTTCGCCAACACGCCGTTCCGAGTGTTCCAGGCGCCCTACGTTGGCGCTTTGGTGATGCCGGGCGGCGCTTCCCAATCCCGGCGGACCTTTGATGCCTGGCAGGAGTGGGCCAAACAGCGCGGCGCCAAGGGCTTGGCCTATGTGTTGGTCGATGCCGAAGGTGAGCTGGGTGGACCAGTCGCCAAAAACCTGTCCGAATCAGAGCGGGCCGGCTTGGCTGAGGCGGTTGGCGCCGCCCCCGGCGATGCAGTGTTCTTCGCCGCCGGCGCCCCTGGTCCTTCACGGGCTTTGTTGGCGGCTGCCCGGGCGGAGATCGCCAACCGTTTGGGCTTGGCCAAAGAAGGGGAGTGGTCCTTCGTCTGGGTGGTGGACGCGCCGCTGTTCAAACCGACCGGGGAGGATGACGATGTCGCCGTCGGCTCTGGCGCTTGGACGGCCGTTCACCACGCTTTCACCTCACCGACTCCGGAGTGGATTGATTGCTTCGAGCAAGACCCCGGCGCGGCTTTGGCCTACGCCTATGACATTGTCTGCAACGGCAATGAGATTGGCGGCGGCTCAATCCGCATTCACCGCGCTGACGTGCAAGAACGCGTCTTCCAGGTGATGGGTTTGAGCCCGGAGGAAGCTCACTCCAAGTTCGGCTTCTTGCTGGATGCTTTCCGCTTCGGCGCGCCTCCACACGGCGGAATCGCCATGGGCTGGGACCGGATCGTGGCGTTGTTGGCCGGCGCCGATTCGATCCGTGAGGTGATCGCCTTCCCGAAGTCCGGCGGCGGCTACGACCCGTTGACCGGTGCTCCCGCCCCGATCACCGCCGAACAGCGCAAAGAGGCCGGCATCGACTTCAAACCCCGCCCCAAAGCGGACAAGGCCGACAAACCAACCACCCCCACCAACCAGGCGTAACTCTTCGCCCCCGACCCCGGCGATTGGCGGTTCCAATGAAGGTCAAGGCAGCGCGCGGCATGGCCGCGTTGGTGTTCGCGGTGCTCGCGCCTGTGTTGCTCGCGCAGTGTTCCGCCAAGCCTCCGCCGGACGTTGAGGGGCAGGCCCTGCGGTACACGCTGGCTTGGAAGAACGTGTCGGGGGAGGAGCCTGGGTCGCATGATCAGGGACTCTGGGCCAGGCTGGTGCCTGAAGCCGCGGAGCTGGAACCGTGGTCGCCCGTAGGTTCAGCACCGAAAGCCGCTGCAGACATACCGGATGGAGTGACCGTTGTGTACTTCAACCCGGGCCCTTTGGCCGATGGCGGGCAGTACTTCGAAGTCACTGGCGTGTTTGATGACGATGGCGATTGGGTGGTGGCCATCGACCGCGAGGACCGCGGCGGCGCGTCAATACAGGCGATTGTCGACGGGACTCGCGGGGTGCTGTTTGTCGAGGCGCCGCCCCCAAATTCTGTCGCCATCCGGGTGGAGAACCACACCGATGCGGCCTGGTTCGAAGACGTCGAATGGGGCTGACCCGCCAGGCTTGATTGTGAATGGGCTCCCAGATCACTGACCAAGGATGCCTATTGAGCGCGCGGCAGTCCGGCAATGGGGGATGGGTCAGTGTTTGACTGAGAAGCGCTTGTGGAGGCGGGCTAGGGGGCGCGGGGCCCACCAGTTCCATTTGCCTAGGATCGACATGGTGGCGGGGACCAGCAGCATGCGGATCAAGGTGGCATCCATGGTTACGGCCAACGCCAGGCCGATGCCGATCTCCTTGATTACCACCAGGCGCCCAGCCGCGAAGCCCAAGAACACAGCCACAATGATCAGAGCTGCCGAACTGATGATGCGGCCCGAATGCTGCAGGCCGTCACGGACAGACCGGGCCGGGTCTGGGTCTTTGTCCCAGGCCTCTTTGATCCGGGAGATCAAGAACACCTCGTAGTCCATGGCTAGGCCGAAGCCGAAGATCACCAACAGCACCACGATGTAGCTTTCGATGCCGGTCATGGGCGTGAAGCCGAGCAGCTTGGTGAAATGGCCATCTTGGAAGATCCAGGTCACCACACCCAGGCAGGCCACCAGCGACAAGGCGTTGGTGATCAGGGCTTTGATCGGGACCAGGACCGATCCGGTGAATAAGAACAGCAACACCAACACGGCCAACGCAATGATCACCCCAGCCCACGGGCCGCCCTTGGCCAGTTTATCCTCGAAATCCACCAGACGGGCGGCCGGCCCGGTCACATAGACCTGGTAATCGGTTGGTTGGACCTGGCGGATCTTCGTCACCGCATCGCGAGCTTGGGGCCCTTCCGGATCGGCAGCGGTGACAGTCATGGTGACCATTGAATAGCCGGTGTGCTCAATGGCAGCCTGCCCGTCTTGGCCAACCAACAGCTCGGTGCCGGGAATATCCTGGAGTTCCTTCATGGCGAAGCGGTCGGTGGCTTCCCGGCTGCCAGTCGAAACGATCCGGATCGACTCAGGCGAGGACAGCGGGTAGCCCTCTTCCAGTTCGGTCAGGAACTCACGTTGCGGTGAGCTGGCCGGCAGCAGCTCAACAGTAGAGTTGCGCAGTTCGATGCCGTGAATCGGCCAGCCGACAGCCACCAGGATGGCCAACACCCCGCCAATCACCCACCACGGATGGCGTTGGACCCGCAAGGTCAGCCGGGAGAACACGCCTTCATCTGGGGAAACATCTGAGGCCCGGGCATACAGCTTGGACAGGCCGGGGATTCGGGTCAGCACCGAACGTCCGGTCAAGTGGTGGCCCACCAACGTCAACAAGGCCGGCACCAACGTCACCGCGGTGCCCAAGGCCAACAGCACCACCAATAGTCCGGACATGCCGTAGACGCGCAAGATTTCGATATCGAAGGCCATCAACCCGGCGATGCACACGGCAATCGTCAACGCCGAATAGAAGACGGTCCGCCCGGCGGTGGCCACCGTTGAGACCACCGCGGCGTGGGCTACGGCGCGTTTCTGAGCGGCATCGTCCAACTGGTAGGCGCCGGCATGGCGTAACTCTTCGCGGAAACGTGACACCACCAGCAGGCCGTAGTCGATCGACAAGCCCAGCCCAACCAGGGTGATGACGTTGACCACCGAGGTGTGGATGTCGCTGACATAGGTCAAGCCGAAGACGGCGCCCATGCAGACCAGGATTGACACCATTGCCCCGATCACCGGCATGGCGGCGGCCAAGAACCCGGCGAACACCAAGACCATCACCACCAGGGCTATGGGTAGCGAAATCAGCTCGCCCAATTCGAGGTCATGCCGCATGTCGCCGATCAGTTCATCCATGATCATCGAATCGGATCCAACCGAGGCGCGGGCCCCGTCCACATCCGCTTCGATATCTTTGGCGGCCTGTTGCAAGCGGTCAATGACCTGGTCAGTGGCCCGTTCCTGGGTGCCGGCGTCAAGGCCCTTGGCGATGTCCACGGTCATCAAGAAGCCCTGCCGGTCAGAGGCGACCAGCCCTTGGAGCAGCGGGTTGTGCTCCAGGGCGCAGATGGACCGCTCAACTGGGTTTTCCGGCGGGGGAGCGGCCGGGCAGGCCGTGGGATTCAGCGGATCAAGCACCATGGGGATGTCGCCTTCAGCCGCAGTTGACGCCAACCCGTCGATCTGCGCCAGATCCGCCCGGGCTTTGGCCAACGGACTGAAGAGCTGTTCAATCACCTGCGGATCAGACAGTTTGACGTTGGCGACAGCCAGCGTTACCACCTCAGCGGATTGGCGGCCCTCTTCGATCAGGTCATCCGCCCGGGCCGAATCCGAATCCTCCGCCCTGGGGGCATAGGAATTGACCCTGTCAAACAGGCCATCTCCGGTGACTCCGACAAACGCCAGGCAAATCCCCAACCCGGCGGCCAGAGCCCAGCCCACCGTTGTGATGATGGGGTGCAGAACAATTCTGCGGCCCAACGCTCGAAACACGTGACAAGGTTATGCCATTGGAACGCGCTGAGCCCAGTGGGTCTGCCGGCCGCCCGGTGAGTAGCCTTGGGTGGGTGGACCTGTTCGAATCTGCCATCGGTTCGCCCGCCACGGCCGATCAAGTAGACCCCCGCGCCCCGCTGGCCGTTCGGATGCGTCCGCGAACCTTGGCTGAGGTGGCCGGGCAACAGTCTTTGTTGGCCGATGGCGCGCCGTTGCGCCGTCTGATTGACCCGCCGGTGGCCGGCCGAGCAGTGCCCGCTTCGGTGGTTTTGTGGGGTCCGGCCGGTTCCGGGAAAACTACCTTGGCTTACCTTGTGGCCAGGTGTTCTGGGCGGGCTTTCATGGAGCTGAGCGCCGTCTCCGCAGGTGTCAAGGACATCCGGGCGGTGATTGATGAGGCCCGGCGCCGTCTGGCTACGGGCGATGAAACAGTCTTGTTCATTGATGAGGTTCACCGCTTTTCCAAGGCCCAACAGGACGCACTGTTGCCGGCGGTGGAGAACCGGGTGGTGACGTTGATTGCGGCCACCACTGAGAACCCGTCTTTCTCAATCATCACGCCGTTGTTGTCAAGATCTTTACTGCTGACCCTGGAGCCATTGGACAGCTCAGAGGTCACCTTGTTGGTAGACCGGGCCATCGCCGACCCGCGCGGCTTGGCGGGGGAGGTGTCCCTGACCGATCCGGCCCGGGAGGCTTTGGTTCGCCTGGCCGGTGGTGACGCCCGCCGGGCACTGACAATTCTGGAGGCGGCGGCCGGGGCCGCCAGTCTGGGGCAAGATGACCCAGTCATTGACGTTCCCCAAATTGAGCAGGCGGTTGATACAGCGGTGGTTCAATACGACCGCGCCGGTGACCAGCATTACGACGTGATCAGCGCCTTCATCAAGTCGATTCGCGGCTCCGATGTGGACGCCGCTCTCCACTACCTGGCCCGCATGATCCAAGCCGGCGAAGATCCGCGCTTCATTGCCCGGCGGTTGATCATTTCCGCCTCCGAAGACATTGGCATGGCCGATCCGTCAGCTTTGCAAACCGCCGTGGCGGCTGCCCAGGCTGTGGCCATGATAGGTATGCCGGAAGGGCGCATCCCCTTGGCAGAGGCGGTGGTTCATTTGGCCACTGCGCCGAAGTCCAATGCCGCCTATGTTGGCGTGGACCGGGCTTTGGCTGATGTGCGCGCCGGCAAGGCTGGGCCGGTGCCGCTTCATTTGCGTGACGCGCACTACCCGGGTGCCAAGCGGTTGGGCCATGGCGCCAGCTACCAATACGCCCATGATGCGCCGGACGGCATTGCCGCCCAGGTTTACGCTCCCGAAGGCATTGCCGGTCAGGAGTATTACCAGCCGACCGACCGGGGATTTGAACGTCAGGTGGGGGAGCGGTTGACCAAGATTCGCCGGCGCCTGCGAGGCGACTAGCCTGGCGGGGTGGAGTTCGCACTGGCCGGCGGCAAGGTATTTGCCCAGATTGTCAGGGTTGACCTACCGCTGAGCCGGGCGGACGCCTCTGAGCGGGCCAAAGCCTTGGTTGAAGCCCACGCCCGGTCCGAAGGGTCAGCCCTTGGGCCGCCCGCTAGTAGCCCCTTGACCTGGAGCGTTACCAATTCCGGCCGGCCGTTCTTGCGGGAGGTGCCGGATTGGTCATTTTCGATCTCCCACTCAGGTCCCTATCTGGGCTTTGCCGCCGCCTGCTTCCCGGTCGGCTTTGACCTTGAAGCCCACCAGCCATTCCCGGACGGGGGCCGACGCCGGTTGCGGCGAACCCTGCTGCGCCGGTTGGCCCCGGCCGAACGGTCCTGGGTGGAGGATGCCTCGACTGACCGGGGGGAATTGTTGGATGACCTCCAAGGCCGGCGGTTTTTGGAAATCTGGACCAAGAAGGAGGCCTACCTGAAATGGTTGGGCACCGGCATTGACAGCTCTCTGAAGGCTTTCGATGTCACCGACGAGGCATCCCTAGGCGTTGCCTTCATCCCGATAGGCCCAACCCAAGATCGGAAGCTGACGGCGGCGGTCTGTCTGAGCTGGGATCAACTGGCTCCCGACCCGCAAACCTAACGCCTGTCCCAGGCCGCCGGCGTGTGGAAGACTTTGGAACCGTGTTTGTAGGCGCCGGCACCATCATCAACATTGGTGCCGTGCTGCTCGGAAGCTTGATCGGTCTGGCGGTGGGTAGCCGTTTCCCGGACCGCACCCGAACTCTGATGACTCAATGCTTGGGGCTTTTCACCCTGGTGTTGGGCGCCAGGGCCATCGCCGATGGGCTCAGCCCCGCGCTAACAAACGCAGTTGGCCCAGCAGCGCCGCTGTTGATAGTGCTGGGCGCATTGTTGTTGGGCGGTATCAGCGG
>JAIRTF010000034.1 GCA_031255075.1 Bifidobacteriaceae bacterium
CTCCGGCCATGCCGGCCGAACCGTGGGCGGATTCCCCCAAGCCCAAGAAGCGCAAAGGGCTGGTGATCGGCGTGGCGGCCGGCGTGGCCGCGGTCTTGGCGGTAGGCGGTGTCTGGGCAGTGATCGCCCTCTCCAAGAAGGGCGGCGCCGCCAGTCCCGAAAACGCTGCCGAGGCCCTCTTCGAGAACCTGGCGGCCAAGGACTGGAATAAGCTGGCCGGCGCCGTGGCTCCCTCTGAGAGGGACCTGGTCTCGGTGGCCATGGACACAGCCAATGGCCTGAAAGCTGACAACAAGCAAGCCAAAGAGCTTGCCGAGGCCACCGATGCGCTCTGGGATTCGATCACCATCGAGTTCTCCGACCTGGAGTTCTCCACCGAAGATCTGGTTGAGGGTGTAGTTATCGCCACCGTTGACAACGGCTCTGTCAAGGTCGATGCCGACATCGAAAAGATGGCTGACGCCGTAGCTGATCTGTTGGACTATGCAGAATCGCTGGGCACACCGCTGGGAGACATACCTCGTTCGGCAATTGAAGACCAACTCGATCAGATTCTCCCAATTGAGAAGGACATTGAAGACCTGGCGGAGGCAGCTGGTTTGGACGAGCTGTATGTGGTCACCGTCCAAGAAGGCGGTAAGTGGTATGCGTCAGTTTCGATGACCATTGCCCAGTACGCCTTCGACGCCTCCGGCGGCGACCGGTCAGACTTGGGTGATCCAATCCCAGATGGTGAGATGATGGGCGCCGATAAGCCGGAGGATGCCCTGAGCAACTTTGCCAAGGCCGTCGAGGAAGCACTCGATAGCGGCGAGGTGCGCGAGCTAGCCAAGGCTCTGCCATTGGCCGAGTCGCGGCTAGTGGCCGTCTATGGCGCGGCCGCGGGCTCGCTGGACGGCTTCCTTGGCGATCTGCCTATTGGCAAGATCACCACTTCACAGCACGAGATGCTGGGCGGCCACGCTCGCTTGACCATCGACTTGCTGGAGTTCACACTCATGGGTGACGACTTTGAACTGGCCCGCGAAGGTGACACCTGGACCCTTAGCGCTGGAGCGTTCGAACTGACCCTGACCCAATCAGACGATGGTAAGACCTGGACGATAGAAGCCGAAGAGGACGGCCAATCCGCCGAGGCTGAGCTGTCAATTCCCGAGAAGGGCGTGATCGAAGGCAGCTCTTCGAGTCCTGATGGAGCGGATGACTGGTTCGAGTTCGATGGCGAATGCCTCGAGGTCGGCTGGACAGACCCGTACACGGGCGAGACCCACGTCGACTCCGATTGCGGTGAGGATGCATTTATCATCGGCGCCGGCCAGGCAATTTCCGAATGGACCAAGCTGCCGGACCTGAAGGGGATTGTGGCTGTGACGGCCCTCAAGGGCGCCGGCGACAAGTGGTACATCTCCCCAATCGCGTCGCTGGTCGACTTGGCAGGTGTTTTCGGTAAGTGAGTTGGACGGCTTAGCTGGCGCGTCTGCGCCAGCAGCTAAGCCGGCTTGACGAACAGGGGTAGCCTGGCGCCACCATGGTTGGTGTGAATCGGCTGGTGGCCGCCCTTGGCGAAGATGAGGAACGCGCGCGGTGCGTCACTCATGTGGCCGTGACTGGCGCTAATCCCGGCCAGCGCGCACCCTGGCCTGACTGGTTGCCCGAGTGGTTGACCAGTGGTTATGGTTCGTTGGGAGTGGACCGGCCGTGGGCTCATCAGGTCCGGTTCATGGAACAGGCCCGGGATTCGCACGCGGTGATTGCCACTTCAACTGGTTCAGGCAAGTCCTTGGCGTTATGGGCGCCGGTGCTCAGCGCCCTGGATGAACCGTTCGAGCTAGGCCGGATCGATCAGGTCCGGGCGCGTCCGGGCGCTATCTATCTGGCGCCGACCAAGGCCCTGGCCGCGGACCAGTTCACTGCCTTGCGAGCGCTGTTCGCCGCTTCTGAGGTAGAAGGCATTGAGGTGGCGGTGTGCGATGGCGATACGCCAACGGCGGCCCGCCGCTGGCTGCGATACAACGTCGACGTGGTGCTAACCAACCCTGACTATCTACACTTTGGGCTGTTGCCGGGACACACCGGCTGGGCGGGGTTGCTGCGCGGGTTGCGATACGTGCTGATCGATGAACTGCACGCTTATCGCGGCGTGATGGGCGCTCATGTGGCCTGGGTGATTCGGCGCCTGCGGCGCCTGGCCCGCCACTACGGTGCCGATCCGATCTTCCTGGCGGCTTCGGCTACCGTCAGCGAACCGGCCGAAACCTTAGCCAGGCTGATTGGCGAATCGCCTGAGGCGGTGACCGCTGTCACCGAGGACACCGCAGCTCGCGGCGACCAAACCTTCGTCATGTGGCGGCCGGCGCCATTCGATTCGGATGAGGCTGACACCTTGGCGGCCACTGGAAAGGCCAAAGCGGCGGCAGGGAAGGGACGGCGCGGCATCGGCGGACCGAGGCGTTCAGCCGCCGCTGAGACGGCCCGGCTGTTGGCGGCGTTGACAGATGTGGGGGCGCGGTCGGTGGCGTTTGTGCGGTCGCGGTTCGCAGCCGAGACGGTGGCCGATTCGGCCCGGGCAATTGTGGGTGAGCCACTGGCGGCGCGGATCGCCACCTATCGTGGCGGCTACCTGGCTGAGGAACGGCGCGGTCTAGAAGAGCGCTTGCGAGATGGTTCGCTGTTGGGGCTCGTAGCGACCTCGGCGCTGGAGTTGGGGATTGATGTTTCCGGATTGGACGCTGTGCTGATAGCCAGTTGGCCGGGGACGCGGGTGGCCCTGAAACAGCGGGCCGGCCGGGCCGGCCGGGCCGGCGCCGATGGGTTGGCAGTTTGGATTGCGGGCACCGATCCGTTGGATTCGTATCTGGTGGAGCATCCAGATTCGGTGTTGGGGCCGCCGCTGGAGGCGTGCGTCTTTGACCCGTCCAATGCTTATGTTTCAGCTCCCCACTTGGCTGCGGCCACGGCGGAGTTGCCACTGCATGTCGATGAGCTGGCGGCTCTGGATCCCGGCGCCGCCGCGGTGATGGACAGCTTGGCCG
>JAIRTF010000299.1 GCA_031255075.1 Bifidobacteriaceae bacterium
CGCGGCCTGCCAATTGATGACCTGACCTGGGCGGCTATGGGCTTCGCCCACCTCCGGATGGATAACCGCGGTCAGGGCGCCACCTGGACCCAAGGCGACACGCCAGACCCCTACGGATCCGGTCCGCAAGTGCCTGGCTTCACCACCAAAGGCATCACCAAACAAGACGATTACTACTATTCGCGGCTGTTGGTGGACGCCGTCCGGGCAGTTGAGGCCGGCCCCGAACTGCCCGGCGTGGACGGAGAACGAATCGCCGTGGTGGGACGTTCACAAGGCGGTCTGTGCGCCTTGGCCGCCGCCGCTCTAGCCGGTCAATCGCTCCGCGCCGCCGGTGTGTTCAGCCCGTTCATGACCGACATCCTGGCCGCCATCACTTTGACTGATTCTTCGCCCTACCGGGAAATCTCCACCTATCTGAGGACCCGTCCCGGTGACCTGCGGGCCGCCACCGCCACCTTGTCCTACGTGGACGGCGTCAACTTTGCCCGCCGGGCCACCATCCCGGCCCACTTCACCGTTGGCTTGACCGATGATGTCACGCCGCCCCGTACCGCCTTCGCCGCCTTCAACGCCTATGCCGGCGCCAAGAAGACCATGGCGGTGTGGGAATTCTCCGGGCACGAGGGCGGCGCCTTGGGCGATGTCATGGCCACCGCGGAGTTTTTCCGGGAGCAGTTCAACTGAAACCCTGAGGGAGAGCCGCCAAGCGGCGTCGGCCACCACAGCCCTGGCATTGGGCGGCGGTACGGGCCGCTGTCAGCGCGGTGCGGCGCCACAGACTAGGCTGGGCGGCTATGCCTGGAAACTCCAAACGCAAAGGCGCCGTCCGCAAACCGGGGTCGAAACAAGGACCCAAGATCGGTTCGGGCGGCAAAGGGCGCAAAGCGTTGGCCGGCCGCGGACCCATACCCAAGGCGGTTGACCGGCCCTACCACCCAGCGGCCAAACGCAAGGCCGCCGCTGAGCGGCGCGAAAAGGCCCGCCCCCGGGCCGCCAAGAAGACCACCGGTTCCAGCGCCGAATACGTGGTTGGCCGCAATGCGGTGGTTGAGGCGTTGCGAGCCCACGTGCCGGCCGAACGGTTGGAATTCGCCGCCGGTTTGGAAACCGATGACCGGTTGGCGGAAGCCGCCAAACTGGCCGCCCGCGCCAACCTGCCTCTGGTTCAAGCCACCAAGGCTGAGCTTGACCGCTATGCGGGCTCCAGTGCCCACCAAGGAATCGCTCTGCGGGTCCGGCCGTATAGCTATCTGGAGTGGCCGGACCTGCTGGACCGGGCGGCCGAGTCCGGCCAGCCGCCGTTGATTGTGGCATTGGACCAGGTCACCGACCCACACAACCTGGGCGCCGCCCTCAGATCAGCGGCCGCCTTCGGGGCCCACGGCCTGATCATCCCAGCCCGGCGGTCCGCCCAGATGGGTGCCACGGCTTGGAAGGTTTCGGCTGGTGCGGCCGCCCATCTGCCGGTAGCACAGGTACCCAACCTGACCCGCGCCCTAGAAGCCATGAAACAACAAGGCGTCTTCGTGGTCGGCTTGGATGGCGATGCCGCCGTCGATGCCGCCGCCTGCGACCTCCTCCAAGGCCCGGTGGCCGTAGTAGTTGGTTCCGAAGGCAAGGGCTTGTCCCGCCTGACCCGTGAAGTCTGCGACTTGACGGTGGCCATCCCGATTGCAGACAAGGTCGAATCGTTGAACGCCTCAGTAGCGGTAGGAATTGTGCTCTATGAGGCGGCCAAAGCCCGTCAGGAAGGGCCCAGCTGAACCCTCGGCTGGATGCCTGGTGCTGGCCGGTGCGGCGGACGGCGGGTGTTGGACGGGAACTGGCCGGAGCGGCATCGTCCACCAAAGCCGGCCGCGGCTAGCCCATCTGTATGTCGTCTTGGATGGGCAATTGCAGAGTGTCCGCCAGAATCAGCTCAGATTCGTCACGGCGGTGCGTCAAAACCGTGTCGATGTAGCTCTTGACGGCTTCTTCCAGCGGCACGTAACGCGATTCGCGCTGCGACATGAACCAGCGGTGCTCCAGGATTTCGTGATAAATCTGCGGCAGTTCCAATTTGCCGCGCAAATCGCGGGGCACCGAACGGACAGCCGGCTCAAACACGTGGGTAAGCCAGTCATGGGCCACAAACGATTCGTCAACATCGGTCTGGTCGGAATGCACCCGGTAGGTGTCCAGGTCATTCAACAACCGCCGGGCCTGGTTTTCTTGAACATCCAGACCGGTCAGGCGGAACAGCCGCCGTGAGTGGTGGCCGGCGTCAACCACCTGCGGGCGGATATGCAAAGTGGTGCCATCCGGGTCGGTTTGCATGGACATTTCCGCCACGTCAAACCCCAAACCGTTCAAACGGTTGATCCGGTCCTGGAGGCGCCAACGGGCGTCAGCGGAGATGGTTTCCTCTTCGGTCAAGGCCCGCCACAGCTGTTGATAGCGTTCCACCAGCAGATCGCCAACCGCTACCGGGTCCAGGTCCTCCTCCAACATGGAGCCGGCTTCCAGGTCCATCAGCTCACCAATCACGTTGGTGCGGGCCAGCTCAATGTCATATTCGCGTTGACCGTCAGACAGCTTGGTGTGCAGGGCGCCGGTTTCGGCATCGACCATGTAGGCGGCGAATTCGGTGGCGTCACGGCGGAACAAAGTGTTGGACAAGGACACATCGCCCCAGTAGAAGCCCAACAGATGCATTTGGACAATCAACAACGCCAAAGCGTCAAGCAGGCGGGTGGCCATGTCCGGCCGCAGCCGGTAGGAGAACAGCGCCCGGTAAGGCAGCGAGAACCGCAGGTGTTGTGTCAACAGCGCCGAATCCAACGGTTGGCCCTTGGCAGTGCGCCGGCCGGAGACTACCGCGATCGGTGCCACCGAAGGGGCGCTCAGGTTGGCCAGCTCCTTCAGCAGGTCGTATTCACGTTTGGCGGCATAATCTGCGATCTCTTTCACTGCCAGCACCGAGCCGGACAGCTTGACGAACCGCACCACATGCCGGGAAATGCCGCGCGGCAAGGCCGCCACCACTTCCTGCGGCCAATCCTCCAACGGCAGGTCCCAGGGCAGGTCAAACAGCGCCGGGTCAGGTGCCACAGCGGAGATGTTCAGTGCGTTGACCATTCGATTGGTGCCCTTTTAACGCCCGCACCCCGCGCCGCGGGGAGCCACGGCCACCAGCGGCGGCCAGGAGTCCCGCAACGGTGCGGGGCGCAGGGTTAGTTGTTTGTCAGTTCAGTTGGGTCAGTCCGGCAGACGGTCTCCGGTTGAGGCGGAGAAGTTGTGCTGTTCGCCTTCACGGACCGTGAAGTAGACGGTTTCGCCCTTGCGGGGCACTGCCCGCGGGTCAACCCGTGCGATCAGCGATCCGCCTTGCAGACCAGTGGTCGCCGGATCGGAGCCTTTCAACGTGCCATAGGCATAGGCGTCAGAACCCAGTTCTTCGACAATGTCGATCTCAACTGGGAAGGAGCCTGGCGTCTGGGCCGTGGCGGCCTCAAGGTTCTCCGGGCGGAAGCCCACGGTGAGCTTGTTCTCATCTTCTGGTGTCATGGCGTCCAGCACCGCTCGGCTGAGCGGCACCTTCGATTCGCCCAACAGCACCTCGCCGTCTTTGACGGGGAAGGTGCCAATGTTCATGGCCGGTGAGCCGATGAACGTCGCCACAAACGCGTTGGCTGGCTTATCGTAAAGCACCAGCGGAGAGCCAACTTGTTGGAGCAGCCCGTCTTTGAGGACCGCGATCCTATCGCCCATGGTCAGCGCTTCGGTCTGATCATGTGTCACGTAGACCGTGGTGACGCCTAGACGCCGTTGCAGTGAGGCGATCTGGGTGCGGGTGGAGACGCGCAACTTGGCGTCCAGGTTGGACAGCGGCTCATCCATCAAGAAGACCCGCGGTTGGCGCACAATGGCCCGGCCCATGGCTACGCGCTGGCGTTGACCGCCGGATAGTGCCTTCGGCTTGCGGGCCAAGTACTCTTCGAGGTCCAAGATTTTGGCTGCTTCTTCGACACGCTTGCGGATCTGATCCTTCGGCATGCCGGCGATCTTCAACGCGAAACCCATGTTGTCCGCCACCGTCATGTGCGGGTAGAGGGCATAGTTCTGGAACACCATGGCGATGTCCCGGTCTTTGGGTTGGACATCGGTGACGTCGCGTTCGCCAATCAGGATGCGGCCATCGTTGACCTCTTCCAGTCCGGCCAGCATGCGCAGCGATGTTGATTTGCCGCAGCCGGAGGGGCCTACCAGCACCAAGAACTCGCCGTCCTCAATGTGCAGGTTAAGGTGGTCCACCGCCGGTTTCGGGTTGCCAGGATAGATGCGTGTGGCATCTTCGAAGGTGACTGTTGCCATGTCGTTTACTTCCTCTCACCGGCAGGTACGTGCCGGACGATCCGTAGTGAAAGGCGCCTGACCGTCTTGGCTGGATGGCCAGACACACGTTCAACCGTTGAACGTTACGATCCATGCTCCCACATGTTTAGCGGGCCCAAGCGGGCCCTTTGAGTATTCCGGTCCCTGGACGTTTGTTGCCCAAACGCGGAGGATGGGCCGAATTCCGGCTGGATTGGCCGCGTAAGGTGTTGGGATGCGCCCCGCCAGCCGTTGGCAAGTGACTGTCGCGGTCTATTTGGCCGGGCAGACTGTCTCCCTGTTCGGATCGGCGGTGGTCAGCTATTCGATGATCTGGTGGGTGGCCCTGGAAACTGGCAATGCCATCACCTTTGCCCTGCTCTCGCTGGTGGCGGTTCTGCCTCAAGGGCTGGTAGCTTTGCCGGCCGGCGTCTGGGCGGACCGCTACTCCCGCAAGTTGCTGGTGATCGGCGCCGATGCGGCCCTCGCGGTGGTGACCCTGGCCTTGGCAGTGGCGGTCTGGTTGGACGCCGCCTCGATGGTGGTGTTGGGGGCGGCTTTGCTGCTCCGTTCGATCGGTGGCGGCATCCAAACCCCGGCGGAGACCGCCATCTTGCCGCAGCTGACTCCGGCTAATCAGTTGTTGCGCGTCAACGCCATCAACTCCACCATCCAATCGGTCTGCATGTTGGTGGCGCCGGCCCTGGCAGCGGTGCTGCTGGTGGCCTGGAAAGACGTCCACTGGATTCTGTT
>JAIRTF010000008.1 GCA_031255075.1 Bifidobacteriaceae bacterium
AGCACTCGATCTAGCCAGATGGCAGTTCGGCATTACCACTGTGTACCACTTCATCTTTGTCCCCTTGACCATCGGCTTGACACCGCTGGTCGCCTTGCTCCAGACCATCTGGTACAAGACACGCAAAGACGAGTGGTACCGGCTCACGCGGTTCTTCGGCAAGCTCTTGCTGATCAACTTCGCGCTTGGCATAGTGACCGGCATTGTCCAAGAGTTCCAGTTCGGCCTGAACTGGTCAGAATACTCTCGTATGGTGGGCGACATCTTTGGCGCCCCGTTGGCCATGGAGGCGCTAGCAGCGTTCTTCATCGAGTCGACCTTCCTAGGCATCTGGATTTTCGGCTGGGGCCGCCTGTCAAGAGGCGTCCACCTGCTGACGATCTGGTTGGTGGCGTTCGCCGTCAACCTTTCGGCCTTCTTCATCTTGGCCGCCAACTCGTTCATGCAGTACCCGATGGGCGCGGAGTTTGATCCGGAGCTCAAGCGGGCCGCCATGGCGAACCTGGGAGAGGTTCTCTTCTCCCGTCTGTCACTGTCCACCTTCTGGCACACCATCTCCACCGCCTTCGTGGTGGCCGGTACCTTCATGGCCGGCATCGCGATCTGGTGGGTGGTCAAGTCCGTCCGGGCCGGCAACGAAGAGGGCGCCAAGACCTACCGTCTGGCTGCCGCCATCGGCTGCTGGGCGGTCATCGTGGCAGGCATCTCGCTGATCTTCTCCGGCCACCACCAGGCTCAGGTCATCACCGAGATTCAGCCGACCAAGATGGCGGCTGCCGAGTTGCTCTGCGTCACGCCTGAGGGCGATGAAGGCGCGGGCTTCACAGTGGCGGCCTTCGGCGAGTGCGTTCAGAACGCGGACGGGAGTTGGAGCGATGACTCGGTAACCCGGATCATCGAAATCCCGAAGATGCTGTCCTGGCTGGCCTGGACCGATGGCTCGGCCAAGGTAACGGGCATGGACACCGCTGAAGCGGCTCTAGATGACGCCTTCCTGTCTGAGGAAGAAGCGGCCGGAATCGACTGGATTCCGAACCAGCAGGTGATCTTCTGGACCTTCCGTCTGATGATCGCCTTCGGTGCGTTCTCCGCAGCCCTGGCTGTGCTCGGGTTGATCGCCCTGCGCGGCGGCCGGGTCTCTGGCAGCGGCGGCTTGAAGCTGTTGGCCGGAGTATCCCTGCCCATGCCGTTCATTGCGGCGGCCTTCGGCTGGATCTTCACTGAGATGGGCCGTCAGCCGTTCATCGTGTACCCGAAGGTTGCCCTGACGGATCACGTCATGACCGGCGTGACAGACACCGATCTGTCACTCGCTACCGCCAACGCGGTCTCACCGGTGGTCAGCTCCGGAGCCATCACCTTGACGGTGATCTCCTTCACGCTGATCTACCTTGTCCTTGCCGTCGCCTGGTTCTACCTGATGAAGCGCTATGTCGCCAAGGGGCTGAACTATGACGAGGCCATCCCCGAGGTCAAAGCCGACTTGGATGACTCCAAGCCGCTGACCTTCTCGTACTGAGCTGGAATGAAAAGGAGACACAACCATGTTGACTAATATCCTTGCTCTGGCTCCGACTGAGGCCATTGACCCCCAGGGAACTGAGGACACCGCCAAAGCATTGGTGGGGCTGCTCAAGTTCTTGGCTCTTGACCCGACCGGGCTTGAAACCCTGTGGTTCTTGCTGATCGCGGTCCTGTGGACCGGCTACCTGGTGCTCGAAGGGTTCGACTTCGGCGTCGGCATGCTGCTGCCCATCATTGGCAAGCGCGACAACGAGCGCCGGGCCATGCTTTCAACCATCGGCCCACTATGGGACGGCAACGAGGTCTGGGTACTGACCGCCGGCGGCGCTACCTTCGCCGCCTTCCCAGAGTGGTATGCAACGCTGTTCTCAGCGGCCTATCTACCGTTGTTCCTGATCCTGGTGGGCTTGATCATCAGGGCCGTGGCCTTCGAATACCGCGGCAAGATCAACTCCGACGCCTGGCGCCGGATGTGGGACTGGTGCATCGTGGTCGGCTCGTGGCTGCCCTCCATCCTGTGGGGCGTGGCCTTCGCCAACCTGGTGGGTGGCGTGCGCGCTGGTGTGGATGCCGCTCAGCTCGGCCCGTCAAAGATTCTCTACGACGGCACCTTCTGGAACCTGGTGCTTGATCACCAAGGCTTCCTGCTGGTGGGCGGTGCTACCACAGCGCTGCTGTTCTTGGCCCATGGCGCCATCTTCCTGTCACTCAAGACGGACGGCATTGTCCGCGAACGCTCAGAGCGGCTGGCTCCCAAGTTGGCCATCATCGCCACTGTGGTGGCGGCGGTCTGGGTTGTTTGGCTGGGCCTGAAGTTCAACGGTGGCAACCATCCGAACCTGCTGGTTTGGATCGGCATCATCCTGGCCGCCGTGGCGCTGGTCGTGGTCATCTTGACCACCATGTCCAAGAAGTTCGGTATTGCCTTCGCGTCAATGACTGTGGCCATCTTGGCCGCTGTGGTGACCATCTTCTCCGCCTTGTTCCCCAACGTGATCAACGGGGCTCAGGTGAAGATCGTGGGCGATGCTGTGGACGATCCGATTGTCGGCGCGGTAGTGCTGGGCACCCCGGACTATCCGGGCGGCGTGAACCTGGAGGACGTGGTAACCGCCACCTTCGACGGCGTCGCCACGACCGGCCTCTCGACAGAGAACGTTCCAGAGGCGACCGATGCCTACATCGGGGACACCGCCGCAATTCTGCAGGACGTGTTGGATGGCAAATACCCAACCTTCCACGGCCTGTTGAATGCCAAGGAGGTTGAGATTGCCGCCCATGCCACATTCGAGCGGGTGCTCGCTTTGGGCGTGCCGCTGGCTGACATCGGCGCGGACGGCGCGACTTCCGAACTGGCGGACAACGTCACTGTCGCGGTGCTGAACTCGGTGGTGGCCGGTCACTTCCCGGCTGCGGGCGTAGTTTCGCAGGTTGATGTGGAGCGTGTGGTGGCCATCACCTTCGCCCGCGTCAAGGCCCATGTGCCGAACCTGGCTGACATCGGTGTTGGTGTTGACCCTTCCGATCTGGCCGTTGACCTGACCAAGGCCGTCCTGGCCGATGTCGGCAATGGGGTCTTCCCGGCCGCGGGCGTTGTCTCACAAGAGAACGTCGTGGACGTGGTGACCATCACGCTGGCGCGTCTGGGCCTGCCGACTAATGAAGCGACCATCAACCAAGTGGTAGCCGATCTGCAAACTCACAAGGAATCTCTGGACCAGCTCAAGGCCGGCCAAATCACGATCGCTGACCTGTCCGGTGCGACAATCGCCGGCCAGGCAGCCGATGTGGTAGCGACCGAAGTGGCCCGCACTGTTCAGGCTTGTGTTCCGCAGTTGCAGATCACGGTCAACGCGTTGGTTCCGCAGATCGCCATCTCGGTTGATCAGATCGTCAACCAGCAGGTTCCGGCCACGCTGCAGGCGGTTGCTGATGCCACCCCACCGGCTAACCGGTTTGTTGACGGCACCGATGTGACCGCCATCATCACCGGCACCGTTGAGGGTTGGGATGAGGCTAAGGGCATGGCCAACCTCAATGGGCGGATCGAAGCCGCCAACGTGGCTCTCGGCGCGTTGCATACCCTGGGCCTGCTGCCCGGTGAGTATGAGAACATCGGCGAGATTCCGGATGGCGCTGTGATCACCGGTATGCCGATGCACGCTTCGGCATCCAGCGAGAAGACACTTCAGCTGATGACCATTGTGGCCGTCTGCTTGGTGCCGATCGTGCTCGCCTACCAGGCTTGGTCACTGGTGGTGTTCCGCCGGCGCATCAGCGCTGAACGGATCCCCGCCGAGTCCGGCTTGGAGCCAGCCAACAAGTAGTGAGGAACTGGTAACACCCAGGAATCAAGAACGGGTGGGTCGGAGCAAACGCTCCGACCCACCCGTTTCCTTTTGGCCTGTTCCAGTGTCTGGCCCAGCCTACGAGCGGCACGGCTGGGCGCGGCGGCGCTAAGCGGCGTAGGCGGCGGTCAGGCAGCCGGGCAGAGGCAGCGCGGGAGGGGTTGATTTGGGGGCGGTTTGGCAATTGAGCAATGGAGAAGTTGTGGAAATTTCGTGTGCGGGAATATTGGCTTGAACTGGGGTAATACATCGACGATATGCTTGCTGGCGCGCCCAGCGACGGGTTTGCGCGTTGCAACTTAGGCAAGCCTAAGTTAGGCTGTCCTTACTTCCGCAGGGCGGGTGCCCGGAAGGTGAGTTGCAGGGTGCGCAGTACGGACAAGCGCACCTGAGGAGAAAGGAACTAGAGGCCATGACTCTCTCACCCAGAGGCACCCGCCTCCCTTGTGCTTTGGGGCGGGTGGCGGACGGGCCGCCGATCCCGGAATGCGGCGGAAGCAGTTCAACGAAGCACAACCACGGGCAGGCCGGTGCGATTGGGAGCACCGGCGGCACCCGCGGGCCGGGCGGCGCGTTGCGAGTGGGACTGGTTGGGCTGATGGTGGCCGCGGTGTTGGTCGGTTGCGGCACCAATCCGGGGAGTACCTCGGGTGAGGCGGCGGCATCGTTCAACCCGGAAACGGCTCTGACCGACCCGAAAGGCTACGTGGGGCCGTCCACCGCCACGGTGGGTGACCAAGCCATTGTGCCGATTGCCGAAAACCCCAAGCCCAGCCTGCCAGTCACCGTGACCGATGTCCAAGGCGCCGAGGTGACTGTCACGGACATCAGCCGCATTCTGGC
>JAIRTF010000012.1 GCA_031255075.1 Bifidobacteriaceae bacterium
ATCTGACCGGCGTCAACCGATGTCACTCTGGTGAACGGCAGGAAGACCCGCCGCTTGCCGGGCACTTCCACCACCAAACCAATTGCCCGGGGCCGGCCTTTGAGCCCAATGGTCACGACTACATCGCGCGCCCAACCGACCCGGTCTCCGATCGGGTCGAAGACAGCGGTTCCAGCTAGGCGCGCCACAAATACGCGACGTGACGGGCTCACGCGTCAAGCGTAACGGCGCAAACAGTTTGGCGCTCGGATCAGGCCTGCAGGCGCGCCATCCAAGCTTCAATCGCATCAGCCCGGCGGGGCAGCGCAACTGAAAGATTCTCGCTGCCAGAGGCGGTGATCAGCACGTCGTCTTCGCAGCGGCAACCAATCCCGCGATATTCGGGCGGCACCGTCAAGTCTTCCGGTTTGAAATAGATGCCTGGCTCAATGGTGAAAACCATGCCCGGCTCCAACCGGCCGTCCAAATACAGCTCAGCTCTGGCCTGGGCACAATCATGCACATCCAAACCCAAATGGTGTGAGGTGCCGTGCACCATCCACCGGCGGTGCTGTTGGCCGTCTTCGCGCAGGGCTTCGGCAGCTGTCACGGGCAGCAAGCCCCACTCTTCGAGGCGTTCGGCTATGACGCGCATGGCGGCATCGTGCACGTCGCGGAACAAATTGCCTGGTACGGCGGCCGCGAACGCCGCGTCCGCCGCGTCCACCACGGCCTCCCAGACCCGGCGCTGCACCTCGGTGTAGGTGCCGGAGATGGGCAACGTGCGGGTGATGTCCGCGGTGTACAGCGAATCGGCTTCGACGCCGGCGTCCAACAACAGCAGGTCGCCGCGGCGGAGGCTACCGGTGTTCTTGGTCCAGTGCAGGGTGGTGGCGTGCGGGCCGGCCGCGGCGATCGTTTCATAGCCCAAGCCGTTGCCGGCCACCCGGGCACCGGCTTCGAAAGCAGATTCAATGACCCGCTCGCCCCGGGGATGGTCAATCGCCTCCGGGAGGGCCCGAACCACCCGTTCGAAGCCTTCGATGGTGGCCGCGACCGCCGTCCGCAGTTCGGCTACCTCATGGGCATCTTTGATCAATCGCGCTTCGGAGGCTGCCTCCAGCAGCCGGTCATCTGGGCCGAGCGAGTCCAGTCCGTCCGGTTGGGGCTCAGGCAGGCCGGCTTCGGCGCGGATTTGGCTGACCATTTCGGTCACCACCGGATCAGCCTGGCGCACCACCCGGAGTTGGACTTGGCCGGCGTCTTTGGACAACGCGTCCCGCAGTTGGTCCAGATGTTCGGTTCGCAGACCGGTCTGGGTGGCCACATCATTCAAACTGGGCCGGGGGCCAACCCAGAATTCGCCGTAGCGGGCGTCGGCGTAGAACTCGGGTGTGTCACGGGTTGCCGCCGGGCGCATGTACAACACCGCCTCATGGGTCGGTGCGCCGCTGCCCAGGGCCGCCGCGGTTTCTTCGACCGGTTCCATGACCAGCACCGATTCTGGTTCGTGATCAGTGCCCAAGCCTGTCAAATGGGCGAAGGCGCTGTGCGGCCGGAACGGGTAGTCCGTGTCATTTGACCTGGGTACCAACTGTCCGGCTGGGAAAACCAGCCGTTCGCCGGCGAACTGCCGCCCCAGTTCAAGCCGCCGCTGGGCGGCGTAACCGGCGCTGGGTAGCGGCTGAGCGGGCGTTTCCGATTCGGTAGGGCCCCAATCGCGGCCCATCAACTCCCTGAAGGCCTTGGAGGCCGGCCGGCGGGAACGGGTGTCACCGCGGTCTTCAACTGGCTTGTCATCCACGCTGGCCACCCTATTACAGCCCGGCTGGGCGGGGCCGAGTGGGCGGTCCGGGGGCGTGTCATGGTGGGACCAATGGGCTGAGAGAATTGGTTGTATGCGGATTGACCTGCACACCCATTCGGACGCCTCGGATGGTACCGACAGCCCGGCGGCGGTGATCGCCGCCGCCAAGGCAGCCAAGCTGGATGTGGTGGGTCTGACCGATCATGATTCAACCGCCGGCTGGGCTGAGGCGGAAGCCGCGGCGGTAGCGGAGGACATCGCCTTGGTGCGCGGCGCCGAGTTCTCCGCCCGCTACCGGGGCATTACCGTCCATTTGCTGTCCTACCTGCATGATCCGGAAAACCAGGCGCTGGTGGCGGCGGCCGGCCAGGTCTTGGCTGCCCGCTGGGAGCGGGCCCAGCAGATAGTCGCGGCGCTGGCCCGTGACTACCCGATCAGTTGGCCGGCGGTGGCCGCCCGGGCGCCGAAGGGTGTGCCGGTGGGGCGCCCGCACATTGCTGATGAGCTGGTGACCCTGGGCGTGGTGCCAGACCGCAGCGCCGCCTTCACCGAGTTGCTTCATCCGCGCGGGCCCTACTACGTGCGCTATTGGTCAATCGAGGCCGAACAGATGATTGAGCTGATCCGCGGCGCCGGCGGTGTGCCGGTGTTTGCCCATCCCGGGGCTGTAGGCCGGCAAAGAGTGGTGGGGGACAGCGGCATTGTCCGAATGGCTGAGGCCGGTTTGGCCGGCTTGGAGGTCCACCACCGGGACAACCCGCCGGATCAGCAGATCCGTTTGACCGCGCTGGCTGAGCGATTGGGCTTGCTGCAGACCGGCGCTTCTGACTATCACGGCCAGGCCGGTAAGCCGAACCGTCTAGGCGAGAACCTGACCAGCCCC
>JAIRTF010000103.1 GCA_031255075.1 Bifidobacteriaceae bacterium
TTTCTTCACAGTTTGATCACGTCTATTGTTGGCGGTGCAAACGCCGTTTGGTTGGGAGCTCCCAGGTTCTGACCAAGACGGAGCCAACAACCGGGAAAGGGTAGCGATGGACGCTATCAACGATGTATTCATCACCATCGACGGCTGGGTGTGGAGCGTATACCTGCTCATACCGCTCTTGGCGGGCACTGGGCTGATCTTGACCATCCGCTTACGCGGAGTGCAGTTCACCAAGCTGTGGCCGGCCCTGAAACTGGGTCTGATAAAACGCAAAGACCCAGGTGCGGCCGGGGATATCTCCCAATACCAAGCTCTGACCACGGCCTTGGCCGCCACCGTTGGTGTCGGCAACATTGTGGGCGTGGCCACGGCCATCGGCATTGGCGGCCCAGGGGCGCTGTTCTGGATGTGGATTACCGGTCTGCTGGGCATGGCTTCGAAGTATGCCGAGGCCTTCTTGGGTTCCAAGTACCGGGAGAAGGACTCCCGCGGTGAGGTGATTGGCGGCCCGCAGGTCTACTTGCAGAAGGCCATTGCCGGCCCGTTGGGCAAGATCTTGGCCGTCACCTTTGCCGTGTTTGGCGCTTTGGCCGCCTTCGGCATTGGCAACGGCACCCAGGTCAGGGCCATGGTGGACAACCTTGATGTGGCCTTCGGTGTGGACCCGCTGGTAACCGGCGTAACCGTGATGATTCTGGTCGGTTTGGTGTTGCTGGGCGGCATCAAGTGGATTGGCCGGGTGACGGCCGGCTTTGTGCCACTGATGATTGTGGTCTACCTCTTGGCCGGCACCGTGGTGTTGTTGATGAACGTCGGCTCCATTCCTGAGGCCTTCGGCATGGTCTTCTCCGATGCCTTCACCGGCACCGCCAAGGGCGATGACATAGCCGGCGCCGCAGTTGGCATAGCCATCCAAAAAGGCATGGCTCGCGGCATTTTCTCAAACGAATCCGGAATGGGTTCGGCCGCCATCGTGGCGGCGGCCGCCAAGACCTCCCACCCGGTACGCCAGGGCCTGGTCTCAATGACCCAGACCTTCATCGACACGATCATCGTGGTGACGTTCACCGGGTTGGTAGTGCTGTCTACCGGGGTGTGGCGGCACGCGCCGGTCGGTGATGGCACCAGAGGCGAAGAAGGCCTTACCCAAGACGCTTTCACAGTCGCCTTCGGCGCCGAATGGGGCCCCCGGTTGGGGGCGCCGCTGGTGGCGATCTGCGTGGTGTTCTTCGCCTTGTCAACTGTGATTGGTTGGTCCTACTACGGCGAACGCTGCGCGGTGCGCCTATTGGGCATCCGAGCCCAGATGCCTTACCGGGTGTTCTTCACCGGTCTGATTGTGATCTGGTCGCAGTTCCGGGCCGAGACTATTTGGAACATTGCCGACATTTTGAACGGCTTGATGGCCTTACCCAACTTGATCGGTTTGTTGTTGCTGAGCGGCATGATAGCCCGCGAAACCCGGGCCTACCTGGCGCAAGACCCAGATCTGACCAAGGGTGATGTCAAACCGGACAAGCACCTGATGGCTATCGATTTCAAGGGCTTCAAGGTCAACTGGGTGCCTTCACAAAAGCGCGTCTCGCACCGTTAGGCCGCAGTTCAGCCCGGTTGGCGCCCCGGTTCCAGACTGGAGCGCCTAAGCCGGGTTTGTCGGCCGATGCCGCGCCACCGTTTCGCGGTAGTGGCAGCGGTGGCGCTGGCGGCGGTGGCGCGGCCGGTCTTGGAGCGGCATCGGCCGCCTGGGTCTAACCGGGATAGGGCGGATAGCCGTTCTGGTCCGGTCCGGGCTGCGCGGGCGGCTGCGTAGGGGGATAGGCGTAAGGCGAGTAGGGTGCGGGGCCGCCGTAGCCCGGCGATTGGTTGGTGGTGGACCAGGCGCCGGTGCCATAGCCGCCGGGGTAGTTGAACTGCGGCGGTACCAGGTCATAGCGGGCGCCTTCCGGTTTGGGCGGCAACATGCACATGATGAGTGGGACTATGCCCAGCCCGGCCAGATTGAGTAAGAAGAACGCTCCGGAGAAGTCCGAATCATGCAGCCGGCGCCAACTCAACGCAATGTACGGGATTAAGATCACCAAGCCCCAGACCATCAGCAGGACCATGGCGGCGATCTCCAACCCGTTGGGCCACAATGCCCTGAGTTCCTGCTCAGTCAGGGGGAAGCGGGCCAGCTTGCCGCCTGTATCGATGGTTTCCTGTAAGGCCTTGAATGTCTTAATGAAGGCCTTGATCAGCCGCGCGTACCAACCGGACAGCATGGCCACGAAAGCCAGCCGGACCATCGTGTCGAACAGCATCCACCACCAGAACTCGCTGCGTGAGGCCCGGCCGGTGAACGTGACGTACTTGCGGAAGAACCGTTTGACGGCGGTCCACATCGACGCGCCGTAATACGGCTGGTCAAGAGGGGGTTCTTGGCGGGCGGGGGCCATCGGATCGACGTAACTCATGGAGCCATTGTGCTCCATTTGGACCCCGTTTGGGGCTGGTGGCGACAGGCCGGTCGGCGCAGCGGATCAGTACCGCGCCGACCGGCGAAGGCCAGCCGGAGGGGTCAGTTCTGGGGGTAACGGGGCAGACCGTCCGGGCCGAGCGGCGGCTGGGCAGCCGGAGCGCTAGGACCAGGGCCGTAGCCGGGCGGAGTGTAACCGGGATCCTGCCCGTAGCCGGAGGTTTGGCCGTAACCGGGCGGAGCGTAGCCGGGAGCCTGGCCATAGCCGGCAGGTGGGCCGTAGCCGCCTGGCTGGTTCCAGTTGCCTCCACCGGGCTGGACGGCGTCAAACCTGGTGCCGGATTCCTTGGGGCCTAGTAGCGTCATGATGAACGGAACAATGCCGCCCAGCGGCACAAGACCGAGGAAGAACCAGCCACCGGAGTGGCCCGCGTCATGCAGGCGCCGCC
>JAIRTF010000130.1 GCA_031255075.1 Bifidobacteriaceae bacterium
GTTTCTTTACCAGGTCTCCTCAAGCGCCTGCCGCGCGTGGTTGTCAAGCCCGTTGCGCTGCTGACCGCAGGCGCCATCGCCCTTGGGGGGGTGACCCTTGCCCAAAGCTGGATGAGCGCCCCCAACGCCGAAGCCACCCAGCGCTATACGGATTCGACTGGTGTGAAGTGGAACGGCGTCTTCACCACCGATCAGCTGTGGTTCCATTCACTGACCGATGTCTCCGCGTTCACAGCCTTCACCAGCGCTCAGCTGAAGGCCCTGCCGGCCCGGACTGGCACCAGCGGCACCACCGGCATGGATGTGGAACTGACCCCACGCCTGCTGTTACATACGAATCCCTCCACTGCTAACAATGAAACGGGTACTAACCGCGTCGCCGGACATCGCACCATTGCGGTGGGGCCTGTGTTCAAGAAGTACGGTAGCGACACCCTTCACATGGTGGATTTTGCCAATGCCAACAGCGCAGCGGCCAGTATCTACCGGGGTGCCCAACCTCCCAACGGAGGCCCTGTCCAGGCCGATACCTGGAGCACCTTGCCCACCTGTGGTGTTACCGATCGGAGATCCTCATGGAGCGGGGAGATTAATCAGAAAAATGGCTACCTCTACTCGGTTGGCGGCGATCCCTCACCTGACCTGAGCGGAGGGACTGTAGACATCACCGGCGCTGTGGTTCCACGCATCTACCTTGCCTCGAACCCAGCGAGTTCCACCAGGGGTTGGACGTGCATGGCCTCCACCAACAAGATTTGGGGAGCGGGCGGCAAATCCCTCAATACCCAGTGGGCAGAGCTGACACGGTTGTCGGGACACACCACCTGGCAGGCCGGGTCTGATATGGCGATTGATGCGCATGGCAACCTGTATCTGTTCTTGACTGGCAGCACTTCCCATCACGCACTGTTGAAGATCAGTGTGCCCGTCGACGCTGATGGTGAACCCGAAGACGGCGTCCCCAACGGAAATAAGAAGTGGGAGTACGAGATTGTCAGAGCCTTCACCAACACCGTTGAGGACGACTCCAGCACGTGGGGCATGGCATTTGTGGACGGTTGGCTGTATACCTGGCACGCCAATGGCCGCCTCCGCAGTTGGAATCCCCTGAGTGGGGATTACAAGGGCCTTGGTGATGTCAAGGTGGACCCACGGGACTTGGCCGCCGCGCAGGTGGCCCCCTCAATTCAGGGCCGGGTGTTCAATGACGTCAACGGCAACGGTGTTCAGGACAACGGTGAGATCGGGGTACCGAACCTGGAGGTGGAAATCTGGCGCGGCAACGCGCAGACCGGCTCAACTACCTGGACCAGGTCGGGCGTGCTCAAGACAAACAGCTCTGGCAACTATGTTGGCCTGCTTGACTCGCCCATCGGGGAGTACCTGGTTCGTGTCAAGCGGCCAGTGTTGACTGACGGCACTGGTTCCAGTGCTCTTATGACCAACGCCTACCAGACCGCTGCCAGCCGTGGCACCTACTATGAGGATCAGGCGAACCAGGCTGGCGCCTACAACACTGTCCAGCCCTACTGCGCTACCACATCAGGGGATTACGAGTTGCGGTCGCTCAGCACACCTGAGAGCCCGTGCTATGGGGCCCGGGCGGATGGCATCGACGCCCTCGATGCTGCTACTGGCAACCCTCTGGCCGCCACTGGTGGCGCGAACATCATCTCCCACGTCAACATGAGCACAGACAAGGCTGTGGTTGAGGCCAACTTTGGTGTCTCCACCTATGGGTCCTGGGGAGATGCCGCCACACCCTACAAGTCCGTCCGTACTGCGAGCGGCCCGGCTGCCAATCCGAAGCGTTTCGGCCAGCCTTACCTCTATCTGGGTGACGTCTACGGCCAATACCCCGATGGCGTTGCCGATCCCAATGCGGATACCCACGCCGCTGATGATGGTCTGGAGATTGCTCCGGCGGTGTCCGGTACGGCCAACGCGAACCTTGACTACGTTCCGGCCCAGGGGCAACCCATGGTCCAAGGCCAGGACTATGTCTTCCGCCTCAAAGCCAATGGCGACCCGGCGGCTATCCAGACCGCCACAATAAAGGGCTGGATCTCCCAAGCCACGGGCACCGGCACTAGCCAGACCTTTGGTTCAAGCGTAGAGTGCCCGGCCACCCCAGATCCGACCACCGGCTACGTCTATTGCGAATACACAGCCCCCGCTTCAACCACAGTGAAGGCCCTTTTCTCCCGGGTCCGCATCTCTAGTGACACGTTGGCAAACGCTGATTCGCGTAACACCTCAAACGCCGCCACCAAGGCTTGGCTGCCCTTCGGCGAAATTGAGGACTACGGCATGGCTCTAGCACCAGCCGTTGTGAGGATCCAGGCCCAAACCAAGGGCGTGCCCGCCAGCGTTCGGCTGTCTATGACTAACGTGTCCAGTATTTGGCCTTCCTATCCCACAACGCAGATCACCACCGACGGCAACGCCCCGTCCCCCTCGCCGCGGACCCACGCCATCGACAACGCCAGTAGCAACGTAACTATCACGACCACCCAAGTGGGCGCTACCGCTGCCACTACCGGTCTGTCCGGCTGGAAACTGCTGGGCGAGGAAACCAAATGCTGGGCCAGTGAGGATTCTTCCAAGGCCGCACTGGGCGTACAGGTCACAGGCAACAACATCACCCTTCAGCGTGATTCAGGATCGCCAAAAGACGTCACCTGCCTCATGACCTACGGTCCTGAATGGTCCACAACTGACTCCACCCTTACCGCCGATCCGTCCAACAACCAACTGAGCCCGTTGTCGCCTGGCGGTAAGTCAAACGTGGTGGCCAACGTCCAAGGCACAGTTACTGCGGCCGATGGCCAACAGGTCACAACCCCGGCTGCTGGAACCAAGGTCGATCTGATCCTCGCCGCCGGCACCGGCGACATCAACACCGCCAAGTTCCAGGTCTCCACCGATGGCGGCACCACCTGGGTTGATAAGGGCCCCAGCTACACCTGCACCATCGGTAATGATGGCAACTGCGCCGAGCGAGTGGTTGTTACCGCCACCGGCGCTGGCTCCTACCAGCTATCAGCGAAGGTCGGTACCGAATACGTGTCCAACGCCGACGGCTCCGGGCCAACCGACAACAGCCCCGTTGTCATTTGGTTCCAGGCTGGTGGCGTTAGCAGCGGCACCATCGCTTTAACAGACACCGCTGATAAGGTCGCCAACCACGGCCAAGCCAACCCGGCTGACTCCTACACCATGAACATGCGGATCGTGGACGCCTCCGGCAACGGAATTCTCGACCAAGCCAGCAACTTCGTCTTCACCTGCGGGGACAGTCCCAGCTCCCTGACCGCCTGTGGCAGCGCCCACGCCTCCGGTATCCGGTTTGGCACGCCAGTTGCGGGGGCCCAGGACGGCGACTACTCCGTCCAGGTCTACTCCACCACCGCCGGCACCAAATACATTGGCGTGTCGGTCTCCGGCATTACCTTGACCAACTTGGATGACTCCACCAAGCCATACGTCCAGGCGACCTTCATTCCTGGGCCGCCGGAAGACGGAACCTCTTCATTTGCGATCACTTCGACTGGTACGCGCTACACCAGCGTCACGAACAGCACCACGCAGGCTGACACGTTCCACACCGGTCTGGTGACCATCAAGGACGCCAACGGCAACGGCATCCCCGGCGCTTTGATAAACGGCTCGCCGGTCCAATTGTCGTGGCCTAGCAGCCTTAACCCAGGCGCGGTCCGGGCTACCTTCGAAGCCGGCACCAACCCGGGTGAATACCTCGTCAAGCTGTGGTCCTCCGCAGAAGCCGAAAATGCTGGCCTGCAAGTTCAGATCTCCTGGACCGAAGGGGCCAACCCGCGAACTCTGAACGAGGTCGCGGCCGATCCGGCCGAGTTCATTCACCGTGAACCGCTGCCAGGCAGCTCTTTCATTACTGTTGACAACAGCAGTGTTCAGATTGCGAACTGGGGCGCCCCCGGCATCGACGCTTCCAACGCCGGCAAACGGACCATTTACGCCACGCTGATCAACGGTGACGGATTCCCCTATGCCGATGGCGAGGGCCGCCTCCAAGCCCACACCAGCGCTCAGCCACTAGTCTTCGGCGACAGTGCCGGTGATGGCTATCTCACCTGCGCCGCGGCGCCCGTCAACGGCAAGTGCGAGGACGGTGTCTACAAGATCGACGTCTATTCCTCCGCCGCTGGCGATTGGGACGTGCAGGTCCGCTACACACCATTGCAAGGCAACGCTTACGACATTAGGCGCCAAAACTCGCAGGAGGACTTCGTCAGCCTCCAATACAGCCCCGGCCCGATAGTCCAGGGCGAGTCCCGGTTCGGCCTGGGCGTTGGAGAAGCCAACCCTGAGGACAGTCCGTTTGAGAAGGGCGGCGCCTACCAAGGCACGCCGGTCAGCCGAGCCACCGGTGTGGCCTTCACACCGTCCATCAAGACCTGGGACGCCGGCCAGAACAACCCCGTGCCGAACGTGCCCGTCAAGCTGGTTCTGACCGATCCGTCCAGCGGGACCTGCGCCGCCCGGTTCGACGCGAACAACGGCCTGGTAGTGACTGGAACCACCTCCGACCCGGCTGGTCAATTCCAGACCACGGTCATTTCCGCGGTGCCCACCACCTGCGTGATCAACGCCTACTACGTTGACGGCAACGGGACGGACGTGCTTATCCCCGGTTCACCCAAGACCCTCACCTGGATCCCCCGGCTGGTTGACTTCTCCAGCTACACCCTTTCGACCGGAAACGTGGAGGTCGGCGGAGATGAGAAGGGCACCATCACGGTTGTCCTGAAGAATGGGGCTGCTCCAGTGACCGGCGTTGGCGGTCAACTCGTGGCAGTGCCTGCCGATCAGAACTCAAACCTGGAGTTCTCCTCGAGCTGGACCGAGAACCCGTTGGGTACCTACACGGCCCAATTCTGGGGCAACAAATCAGGCAACTGGCGGGTCTTCGTCGAGCTGGGTGGTGATCGTCTCGATCTGCTCAATCCGGGCGGCAACGACATCGCCCACATGGTGCCTCGTGATCCGGAGCCGGACGCATCCTGGCTGATCCAACCGGATGACAGCGCCATTGCCCGCAAGCCCGGTGAGACGCTGAGGGTTGGCGCCCGCCTGACCGACGGCCTTGATAACGCTCCGGCCACGGGCACACCGGTGGTCTTCACCCTGCCGGCCAACGTCATCGCGGTCAACGCCGCTGGTATTGATGTGCCTGGCGCCACTATTACCGCCACCACTGACTCCGACGGTTACGCCTATGTGGACGTGCGGGCAACTGAGCAGGGCGCGTACGTCATCACTGCGACCGTTAACGGTGAATCAATCCTGACCGTCAAGAACGAGGACGAAAATGACGAGTTGGCAGACGATGGCGAAGTCGAGGTTGTCTTCACCACCGAAGAGGATCCAGCCAATGACAACTCTGTGCTGACCATTCCCACCACTGGGCCCTCCGGCACAGAGACCATGCTTGTCTCCACCGGCGATTACAAGCACCGGGCCGAAGTACTGGTCAAGGATTCGTACGATTCCGTCTTCAAGGACGGCACCGCCTCCGTTACCTTCTGCTGGAGCTATGAGGACACCAGGTGGGGTCATCAGGGGCCGGTCACCGGCTGTACCCCCAGCCCTATCCCCACCAACGGTGATGGTATCGCCGCCTTCGAGTTCTCATCAGAGGCAGCCACCACTTGGGCCATCACGGCCAAGATCGTCGAGCTGGGAGCGACTGCGCCTGACGTGCCACCTTCACCTGTCGATGCCACATTCGTGCCCGGTCCACCCGTGGATGGTGACTCCTGGTTGGTTGAACCGTCCGGTACTGCAGTGGCCAACACCACCCAGACCCTGCCCGTGCGGGTCCACTTGGTGGACGAATTCGGCAACCCGGCAGCTGACACGGCTGTGACCTTCACCCTGCAGACCGGCCTGACCGCTGTCACCGCCGGTGGCGACGTGACCGGAACTCTGACTGTCACCAGCGCAGCCGGCTACGCCACCATCAACGTCAAGGGTGCCGAGCCTCAGACCTACTCCGTCCAGGCTTCCATCCCGGCTGGCTCTATCGACCTGGTCAAGACCGCCGCCGAGCAGAACAAATCCCCAATCGATACGGATGGTTCGGCTGATGTCACCTTCACCACCGACGGCGGCCCAGTTGACGACCATTCGGAGCTGACCGTGCCTACTGCCGGGGCGGACTTCGCCACCAAGGTCCAGGTGGGCGGCACCGGACACCATGCTCAGGTGCTGGTCATGGACGGCATTGGCAACATCTTCCGGAACGGAACGGCATCGGTCATCTACTGCTGGAGCTACACCGACACGCGGTATGACCCTGCCGGCACGCTGGTCGAAGGCTGCGATACCTCGCCAATCCCAACTGACGCGAATGGCTACGCTCACCGCGACTTCCCGTCTGCTGTCGCGGTCGACTGGACCATCCATGCCTACCTGGTGCTTGGCGGAACCGCCGGCAGTTACCAATTGAGCGGTGATGTGATCAACTCTCCAGCCACGGTCGGTTACCTGCCCGGTCCGCCTGAGTTGGACAAGACCTGGCTGATTGAACCGGCCGGCAGCGCCATCGCCAAGACTGGCGCCACGTTGACCGTGGGTGCCCGGGTGCATGATGCCAATGACAACCCGGTCGGACCTACCCCGGTCACGTTCACCCTGCCAGCAGCGCTAACCGCTGTTGTGGGCGGCGTGGACCAGGCCGGTCCAACTGTGGTTGTGACGACCGCTGACGGCTACGCCTCGGTTGATGTCAAGAGCGACGTGGTCGGTACTCACACCGTCACTGCCTCGGTAGCTGCTGGCACCATCACGGTGGTCAAGAACGCCACTGAGGAGGCCGTCGAGCGCTCCACCGGCGACGCCCACGTGGTTTTCACCACCGAACCAACACCGAACCCGGATGCGTCTGAGTTCACCATCATCACCGCAGATGCTGACGGTCTGCCGGCCAAGCGCGTAAACGTGGACAACATTCCAGGCGAAGAGCACACCGCTCAAGTGCTGGTCAAAGACACCGTCGGAAACCGGTTCACCAATGGTGCTGCGGAGGTCCAGTTCTGCTGGTCCTACACGGACACCAGGTTCGAACACAACAACCAGCCTGTGAACCAGTGCGCCGCCCAGGTCGTTCCGACTGACCAGGACGGTTATGCGACCTACTCGTTCACCTCCGATGTGGCCACCGTCTGGAATGTGACGGCCAGAATCGTTGGCATCGATAGGGATGTCAACGGCACCTCGAAGAAGGCCGCCTTCAAGCCTGGGCCAGTTGACCCAGAGGATACGGTCAACTCGCTGCGGGTTGACCAAGACCCCGGGCGAACCGATGGACGAGCTAACGTTCGCGCCACCATGACCGTTCAGGACGGCGGCGGCAATGCCATCCCCAACGCCCCCGGCACCTGTGGGTTCAATCTGCCAACTGCCGGAGCGACCGAAAACGATGGCCCAATGTTCTCAAGCGATTGGCTGGAGCGGGACCCCAACAAGGCCAAGCAGGTCAGCGGTAAGTCGGTGGATGGCAACGGCGTCTGCGCTGTTGACATCCGTTCCTACGTGGATGGCGATTTCGGCGTCGAGGGCCTGTTTGGCAGCGCCCGGACTGCGCCGCCTCTGCCCGAAGCCCACTTCAACAACATTGTTGTTACCAGCGGCGAGTTCAGCGTTGCGCCTTCGCAAGGCAACCCCGACGCCACCAAGGTGGTCGCCAACGGCAGCGACGGATTCGACCTAGAGTTCGCCCTGTTCACCACCGGCGGCGATCCAGCCCCGATGACGGCCGCCATGGTCTACTGGCAGCTTGGCGACAACCCAGCCCAGTATAGGGAAGTCACCACCGGTACCACTGGTGCTGATCGGGGTGTGGGCAAGACCAAGATCACCACCACGACGGCAGGTACCTACAAGGTTTGGGTAACGCATGCCGGCTTTGACTTGACAGTGAAGAACCACGCTCCGGATACCAGGGCGGACATGGTCTTTGTTCCCGGACCGCCCAGCCTGATTGAGTCCGAGTTCACCTACTCTCCCAGCCCAGTCCCGAATGACCGGGCTTACCGGCACACCATGCAGGTGATCCTGAGGGATGAGAATCGCAACCTGATTCCGGACTACAACGTGTATTTCACCATTGGTGGCGACTATTCGTTCTTCTGGAACAATAATGGCGTCCCGGGCAACCAAACGCTGTTGGTTATGACCTCCAATCCGGCTGGCGTCGCGCAGGCGCATTTCTCTGATGATGCTGTTGAACGGGATCTGGTTGGTACGGCCAGGCTGAGCAGCGCCACCGGCGATGTGATCGGTTCGGGTCTGTTCACGTTCGATGGTCAAGGGCCTGATCCTCAGTTCTCGAGCTTCACGGTTACCCCGAACCCAGCCCTTGGCGGGATCGAAGTTGGCCAGAGCTACACCGGCAGGATTCTGCTCCAGTACGCCGCGAACACGCCCGCCGCAGGCCTGCCGGTTGGGTTCACCAACCCGATGGGCGTGACGATCAACTACCCGAACGGCCAGGTGACCGGTCCCGACGGCATCTTGGAGGTGCTCCTCACTACCACCACGGTGGGCGTCTATCCGATCAATGCCACCACTGGCGGCCAGGAAATCAACGCCCAGGCCATACCGCTGAAGTTCAATGCCGGGCCTCCGGTCCCCGGTAAGGCCACCCTGGGGCTGTTGGGCACCGGCCAGGCCCTAGCCAACGGCCAAGACGCTCATACGGCAGTTGTCACGGCCTACGACCAGTACAACAACCGAGCGGTGGATGGCCTGGTTACCTTCACGATCGAACAGGGCGGTACGACCCCGGGCCCAGAGTTCGTTGGCACCTACACCAACGTCAAGCTCTGCAACCCCGAGGATCCGACTGAAAACCGTGCCTGGTGCGACCAATCCACCAAGGGCACGGCCAGAGTCGACATCAAGTCACAGGAGCCGGGCTCCTTCGAACTGAGGGCAACGGTCTCCAACCAACCGGTCACCATCCCCGAGTTCGTCACCGTCAAGTTCGGCGCCGGCAAGCCGTCACCCCTCGCGTCCTTCTGGAGCTCAACGCCAGCTGGACCTGTGCAAGTGGCCAACGACGCCTCGGAGCACCGTTACGCGGTCACCGCGACCATCGTGTCGGAGGACAACATCTGGAATGATGCCGCTCAAGTCAGGCTGACCATCCCCGGTCAGGGCGTGCACGTGCTCGATAGGGAGCGCGGGCTAGAGGTCAACGGCCAAATCGTGACCACCGGTGATGGGCGGTCCACTTACTACGGCACCTACACCTGGTACGTCTATTCAACAGTGGCCAGAACCTTCGAAGGGACAATCGAGGTCAATGACACCGAAAGCTGGCATCCCATTGCTGGCAATCCGGTGAGATTGGCATTCAAGCCCGGGCCACCCAAGCCCAGCACTGCCTGGCTGATCGAGCCTGGCACTTCGGCAGAGGCCAACGGTTCGGATACCATCCCCGTGGTGATGAAAGCCGTTGACGAGTTTGAAAACCCCGCGGAGACTGGCACGGCCATCTTCCACCTCCCGGCGAACACTTCAGCAGCCGGTATGGATGCCCAGCGCAACGTCAGGGTCCCGATCCGAGGTGGCCAAGCCCAAGTCGATGTCTCTTCAACAGTCGCTTGGGTGACCCACACGGTTACCGCTGATCTGGAGATTGGCGCCACCACCGGCCAGGTCACCAGGGTTGTCGACTCGGGTGACAATCCAGTCAACGCCACCGGCGAAGTCTCATTGTCCTTCGGCTCGGCGCCTCCGGATGCTAACTGCTCACAGTTCACCATGGAGACCCAAAACGACACCGTCCATGTTGGCGATGTCGAAAAGCACCGGGCTAGCGTCGAGGTCAAGGACTGCCAGGGCAACAAGGTTCCCAATGTTGAGGTCCGTTTCACCCACGGACTCACCGAGGAAACGATTGAAGAGGGAACCGACACTTCTGATCAGGACGGCATTGCAGTTTATGAGTTTGGCTCATTCGTTGCCGACCAGCCCTATGAGGTGAACGCTTACCTGAACACCTCGCAACTTGTCAATGGCGCTCCCGCTACCGTGACCTTCGTGCCTGGCTCGATCAACATCGAACGGACGCTTGCTTCGTTCGATGTCAGTGGTGAGGCGCGGGCCAATGGCAGCGCCACGGTCCCGGCTACCGTCAAGGTTCAGGACCAGTGGGGCAACGGCATCAACGGCCAATCCATCACCTTCACCATGGAGGATCTGGACGATGACGCTGCCTTCATCGCACCCGCGGATGATCCGTTGATCAGAGTCAAGGCCGCTAATTCCACGACGGTCAACGGCCAGCGCGGCATCGCGGCAGTCGGCATCGCCTCATACAACGACGGCGAATTCCCACTGCATGCCTCGTTCTTCGACCAGAACAGCACCGAACACCGGTCGGTGACCAAGAAGGCGCGCTTCCTGACGGACGTGATCAGCCCTAAGTACTCCCATTTCAGTGTTGTGGAGAAGGGCGGTAACTCCGATAGGCCACCGGTTGCCAACGGCACCGATGCCTGGCGGGTGACCGCATATCTGAAGAACCCCTCAGGTGATCCGATCAACGCCAGCGGCTTCGTCCATCTGACTAAGCTGTCAGACGCGGGCATCCCTCTGACTGGCCAGACCTATTCGTTCCAATTCACTGCCGGTCAGGACAACCCGCCGGTTGTCGGGCAAGCGATAACTGACTTGACTCGTCTCGAGGCTGGTCGTTATCAAATCCGGGTTACCGGCGGCGGCGATGAGGAACTCGCCACCGAGCCAGATGGAAGCGTAAAGACGGTCGATGTGACGTTCAAGGCTGGCTCCATGGACCCCAACAAGTCCTTCCTGACCGGTCCGGACGAGCGAGTTCAAGCTGATGGCGTCCAGCGCCAAACCGTCAAGGCCACGGTGATGGACTCCTATGACAACCGTCTGCTGGACCAGCCAGTAACGTTCCGCGTTCCGGCCCACACCACCGCCATCCTGGCCGACAACTCTGAAGTCGAGGGTGGCGTGGCCGGCCGAAATGTCGTCATCAACACCGGCTCCAGTGGCGCAAACGCAGGCGTGGCGGAGTTGGTCCTAGTCTCCAGGGTTGTTGGGATCTATCCCGTAACCGCAACCCAGGGGGGTAGGCAAATTGACGATGAGCCGGTCGATGTCGAGTTCATCAACGCCAATCTTGACACCGGCAAGTCGATATTCACCATCCCCACAGCCAAGGACATCAGTGGCAACTGGGTGGAGAAGGTTGTCGAGCTTGAATCGCACACCGCCGAGGTCAAGTTCTTTGACGCGACCAACAACGTCTACACGCAACCCGTCAGCGTTCGGTTCGATTACCGCCTGCCAAGTGTGACCAGCGACTGGACACAGGGCCAGGTGGTGACCACCTCGACAGGCACGGCTACCTGGCCTGACTTCTCCGTCCTTAAGGCCGGCCACTACGACGTCAGGGCGGTGCTCATAGCACCACGGGCGGCCACTATCGGTGGCCTGGAAGAGGCCCGCTTCAAGCACGGAGTACCAGACTTGTCGAAGTCTCGCCTGGAAACCACCAGTGCGAACATCAGGTTGCCAAACGACGTCGACACCCACCGGGCCCTGGCCACGGTGGTTGATTCCAACGACAATCCAGTCACAGACGCGCAGGTAACGTTTACGTTGCCGAACGGTGGCCCGGCTCACTTTGTTGGGGTGAACCAAGCCCAGCAGTACTCGGTGACCATGAATCTCTCGGGCATTGGCCAGGCGGAAGTTCGGATTGCCGCGGACAGCCAGAACCCGGTCAGTGCTCAGATCACCGCTCTGTTGGTGGATACGCCATCGAACCGGGAGATCGGGCGCGACACGCTCCGCTTCGACTGGGGTGCGGCCTGCTCGTCCTGCTCCACCTTCACTCTGACGCCAGACACCACGAACCCGGTTGCCAATGGCAATGACACCTACACCGCCAACGTTCAGGTGTTCAACGCCGAACAGCCGCCAGGCACCGTCCCTGGTACGACAGTTGAATTCCAAATCGAAGGTCCTGGGATCATTACCCCGGATCGTGCCAGCGTTGGTGCCCCAGGGCGGCCGAATTTGGCCTACGTGACCGGGAACAATGGCCTGCTACAGGTCTCGTTCAGCACAACGGATGCCGGTGTCTATACAGTCACCGCGCTGATCGCCGGCGAACCGATTGGCCAGGCGAAGACCATGGAGTTCGTGGCCGGTGCGATCTGTGACGATCCAGTCACATCGTTCCTGACTGGGCCCGAGTTCTCAGCCAAGGTTGGTGGCCAAGAGATCCAGCTGGTCACAGCGACCCTCAAGGACTGCAACAACAACACCATCAAGAACAACGCTTCGGTTGTGTTTGCCATACCGGAGAATGTACTTGTCAAGGGTCGTACCAGCTACGCTCCCACCGTTACTGTGCCGGTCGACGCGACCACCGGTGTGGCGGCGGTCGAGTTGGTGTCGAACAAGTCCGGTGTGTCCAACGTGACTGGCACCGCCCGGCAGGGCGCTACCGCCAGCGTGCCGATCCCAGGCGCTGCTCGGATCGAATTCACAGCCGGAGAGATCAACCTTGCTCACTCACGACTGACTCGCATTGGCCAGGCCCCGATCCGCCCAGGTGGGTCCTACCAGGTCAAGGCTGAACTGCTTGACGAGTATGACAACGCCATTGAACGCTCCAGTTTGAAGATTGACTTCGGCTTCAACCTCGGAGACCGGGCATCGCAGACCACCTGGGGCTACACGGATGCCAGCGGCGTGGTTGTCGTGAACTTCACGAGCCGTATGGCTGGTGATTGGCAGGGCACCGCCACCTACGGCGGTCAGCCGATCGAGACTGGATCGCCGGTGGCTTTGCCGGTGGTACACGGCGACGTTTCCTATGGCACATCCGTCTTTGACAGGACTACGTTGACGGTGATGGCCAACGGCACATCGCCGCACAAGGCCTGGGTTTACCTGATGGACGCGGACCTCAACCCGATCCCTGGTCAAAACATCGTGTTCAACATTTCGATCGGCAATCCGAATGTGCCGGGACCGGTTCTGAACGGGGCGTCAAATACCGCCACCGTTCCGACCGACCAGGACGGCTATGCCGAGGTAACCATCACATCGAACGAGCCGGAGACCTTCTGGATCACTGCTACACACAGCAACGTGGGGATTGGCAGCGAGCTTGATGTCACGTTCGGTACTGGTGCGGCTGACCCGAGCAAGTCCAGCTACGTGCTGGACCCCGAGACAGCTGGCGCTGACCACGCCGACGTCAAGAAGAAGGCCACTGGCGACGCCGATGCCGAGGCTTACACCTTGACTGTGACGGTCAATGATGGCGTTCCGATGCTGGTTCCGAATGCGCTGGTCAGGATTAACTGGAACTCGTCTCCCAGTCCGGTCTTGTCCAACAAGCCCTTCGCTTCACCACTCAACGTCACAACCGGACCGGCGGAGACGAATGACTACGGCAAGTTCCAGTGGAAGCTGTATTCCACCACTCGTGGCAACTTCACCGGCAAGGTCGAGGTGTACGTCAACAATGGTTGGCACCAGATTGGTGACGAGTTCGTGGTGCGGTTCGAGTCCGGCCCGGTTGATCCAGACACATCCTGGCTGATCCAACCAGACCATTCCGTTGAGGCGAACGGTTCGGATCTGGCTGAGGTCAGGGCCGAAATGCGCGATGCCTCCATGAACCCGGCTGACAACGGTTCTGTGGTCTTCCACATCCCAGCTGGGCTGACGGTTGAAGGCGAAACCTCCTCGGCTGCCAGCGACGTGGAAGTCCCGATTGCCAATGGTGTCGCCATCGTGAAGGTTTCCGCCACAACGGTGCTCCAAGATGGCTATATGGTGACGGCTGATGTCAAGGACTCCGACGGGGTCAGCACCCAAATCATGGCGGTCAAGAGCCCCTCGGGCAGCGACGTCAACTCCGATGGTGAAGTGGTCCTCGACTTCGATAACGGCCCCGTTGTGCCAAGGAACTCCATCCTGTCCATCACCACGGCCGGCAACTCGGTCAAGGTAGGAGGGGAGACTCACACCGCGCAAGTGGCCGTGAGGGACGCTACGAACAACGCTGTGTCGGGCGAGACAGTCTTGTTCCAGTACACCACAGGCACTATTGAGGGACCGCATGCCACGGACTACACCCCCGGCAATGCCGCGGTCTGGTACACCCACCCAACCCTGTCTGAGGCCACCTCTCAGGGCGAGGACGGAATAGCTACCGTCAACTTCGCCTCTGATGTTCACCGGGGCGGCACCCATACCGCCCAGTGGATTTGGGTCCAAGCATTCATCGTTGTCAATGGGAACCGGCAGCCGGTCGGTCCTCCGCAGGCTGTGGCGCCGGCCCACGACCAGACCCTGGTTGGTGCGGACTTCGTGCCTGGTGGCGTGGACCCAACCAACACCGAGGCCTCGTTCCAGACTTACAGTTCACAGGTGCTCAACGATGGTTCCAAGCGGTCGTGGGCTCGGGTTGTGGTGCAAGATGGCACGGGCGGCGGCATCGGCGGGGTGCCGGTGACGTTTACCTTGCCGCAGACACAAGCCGGTGCTGATGGCACTCCGGTGTTCGTTGACCCCGCAGGGCCTCCGACGCCTGTCGCCAAGCAGGTCACCATCACGAGCTGTGCCCGGAACATTCCCGCCGCGGACGTTCCGGACGAATGCAAGATTGACGGTGTGTACACGCCAGGTCTGGCCTACATCCCAATCGTGTCCAACTACGAGGGAACCTTCCCAGTCCGGGCCGTGGTCGGTACCGGCTCCAGCAGCTTCGAAGTAGGACCGAAGGACGTCAGGTTCAAGGCGGGCGTCGGCGACGCGTCGCACTCTTGGTTCACGCTGGAGCAAACCAACCCGGCCGCAGCTGCGGTGCGCGCTGACGGGATCGATTCCTACACCATGACCGTCACGGTCATGAACGAGAAGGACGGCGCTGAGCGCCTGCCAGTTTCTGGCGAGTGCGTCACGCCGACCCTACCGCCGGAGGTGACCGTCAAGGCAGATACTGCACCTGCCCAAGGTGAGTGCGAGTCCGGCGAGTATTCGACCAATAACGCTGGTCAGGTCACTTGGCAGTTGGTGTCCCGCAGGTCCGGCACCCACAATGTGGGTGTGGCCCTGGGCGGCACCGCCATCGCGACCGAGCCGGAGGGTCTCACCACGGCTTTGCCGGCCCGCTTCGTCGGCGGGACGCCCAGCTTCACAACGACCCGTCTAACCAGCCCGGCTGCGCCGGTCCGTGAGGATGATCAGGTCAACGGTCAGCCGGTGACTGTCACCGTTCGAGACGCGGACGGCAATTTGGCGACCTGTTGGACACCGCAAGGTGTGCAGGTTGGCTGCCAGGTCAGGTTCGAAATCCCAGCTAACACTTGGATCATGAGCGGTTCGATTGCTATCGAGGGACCAGCCACAGCTATCGTTTCCACCCAGCTGCTAACGCCCGGTGTGCCGGACGCCGATCAACCATTGGCTAGCCGCGCCACGCTGACGTTCTTCGGCCACGAAGGGACCGCTTGGGTCACTGCCGAGATCGAGACGCCGGCGGTGCTTCCAGGCGGGGATCCTGGTTGGGCCAAGGTCACTTCCGCGGATTCGATCCGCCCGCAAGATCACGAGCCGGCCGCGCAAATCCAGTTCACGGACGGAATTGACCCAGGCCTACCAGTGGTTCTGCCCTCGGATGGCTCCGCTGTATCCGGCGGTGTTGTGCCGGGCAGCCCGGATGCTCAGGACGCGGCCGAGGGCGACCTCAAGGCCGTCATCAAGGATGTCAACGACAACGAGATCGCCAACTGCCCGGTTAGCGTCGATGGCCAGTTCAGGTGCCTGCTAGACGAGCCGCTGCCTGATGGAACCATTGTTCACGTGGTGTTTGAGGACAACGCCGGCAACCAATCGAACCCAGTGGTGCGAGAGATTGACGCTCTGCCTCCAGATGACGCCGCGGTTGAGCCCTCCAATGGCACGTCGATTGACGGTCACGTTGACGCCAACGACCCGCGTGACGATGCCGAGGGCGGCCTGACCGTGATCATCACCGACCAGGGTGGCAACCCCATTGCCGAATGCGCTGTTGAGCCAAATGGCGACTTCCACTGCATCCCGGATGAGCCTTTGGAAGACGGCACTGTGGTAGAAGCCGTTGTGGTGGACCCAGCTGGTAACGTGTCCGCGCCGGAGCGGATCGTGGTTGATGCCGTTCCGCCGGAGATCCCCAGCGCTGGTCCGACCGCTGGTGAAGAGCTGAGCGGCAAGGGCGAGGAGGCTGGCGATAGAATCACCGTGCAAGACGAGGCTGGCAACACCCTCTGCACCTCGGTGGTGAATGATGATCTGACCTGGTCCTGCACGCTGGAACCGGCGGCTGCCGAAGGCGACATGTTGACCATCCTCGAAGAGGACCCGGCCCACAACCAGATTTCGCGGCCTTGGCGGGTTGGCATTCCTGAACTGACGTTGGCCAAGTCACTGGCTTGCCTGTCTGATTTGCAGGCCGCCACCGCCAAGAACTTCCAACCTGGTGAGGAAGTTGTGGTCACCATCGGCGGCAAGGTAGTTGCAACTGTCTACGCCACCCAGAACGGCGCCGTTGCGGCCGAATGGACTGTGCCAGCCGAGTTCGGCGAAGGCCCGCAGACAGTCACCCTGACCGGTGCGCTGTCCGGTCCTTGGACCGCCGTGTATGAGTGCTCGGATTGCACACCGCCACCGCCGCTGCCGTTCACCGGTGCCAGCGGAGTGATTGGTCTGACCGGTACCGGTCTGGGCCTGTTGCTGGCCGGCCTCCTGCTGCTCCTGGCCGCCCGGCGGCGCCGCGAGCATGAAGAAGAAAGGCAGGCTGCCTGAACCGAAACCAAGTCGGCTCAAGGTAGCCGGCGGAACCGGACAAACCCGGTTCTGAGACAACCGAAAGGGCGGCCCGGAGTTTTGCTCCGGGCCGCCCTTTCGGCTTCCCGCCGTGGGACCTCGCCGCCCGCCGGCCATTTTCGGTTCATAGGGTTGTTGTTCAAAACGGTGAGTCAGCCAGCCGAGCAGCGGAAATGCCAGGTAGCATAGGCGTGTGAGCCGCAGCCCAAAGGCATCAGGACGCGGAGAAGCGCGTGGACGCATCCTCGTTGTCGAAGACGAATCCCAGCTGGCCAGTGTTGTCCGGCGCCACCTTGAAGCCGAAGGCTACTCAGTCACCGTGGCCGGTACCGCTGAAGCCGCCCGCGAAGTCCTCAAAGAACGCCCCCAAAGTTTGGTGGTGCTAGATGTGATGCTGCCGGATGGCTCTGGCTTTGACCTAGCCAAATGGATCAGAAACGTCACCTCTGCGCCAATCATTTTCGCCACCGCCCTGGGTGAAGACGTATCGGTCCTGCGTGGCCTGGAAGCCGGTGGCGATGACTACGTCACCAAACCGTTCAACCTCAACGTGCTCAGCGCGCGAATCAAGAACCTGCTGCGGCGTTCCGGCATGGGCGCCCCTGCGCCCATCGAATTGCCACCCCTGCGGATCGACTTGCTGACCGGGATCGCCACGCTCAACGGCCGCGACATGCGCGTCACAGCCACCGAACTGAAACTGCTGGCCCTGTTCGCCACCAACCCCGGACGCGGTTTCACCCAAGCCGAGCTCCTCGAAACTGTCTGGAATGACACCTCCGGTGTCCCCACCAACACCGTCCGTGTCCACATTTCGAAGCTGCGCCGCAAGCTGTCAGCCGATGAAGAACCAGCCTTCGAACTGACCCTCTCTGACGACCACCAATACTCCCTCCAGCGCCTGACCTTCACCTCGTAACCTCGGCCAACGCCGGTTGCCGCCGGCGGAACCCGGCCACGCGGCTAAGTAGTGGGCGCCAAGGGGACTGTGAAAGTGGCAGTTGTGCCCTGACCGAGTTCGCTTGACAGCGAGAAGTGCCCGCCATGACGGGCAATGGTGTAGCGAACAATTCTCAGTCCCAAACCAAGACCGCCATGCTTGGAACCGGCTGCGGTAGGTAACTCAATGGGTGGTTCGCCGGGAGTGGAACCGTCAAGCGCGGCATCGGGCAACGAAGCCCTACCTGAACGGCTGGGAGCCGGCCACGGCGTACGGCGGGCCGCCCGTGCCGAACTGGACATGATTTCCCGCAAATGCGCCTCGGAGATGCCCTCACCAGTGTCCTCAACCGTGACCCGGGCAAAACCCGGCTCCTTGGACACAGCTAAGGTGATCACGCCCTTGGTGGTGTGCCGCGAAGCGTTGGAAATCAAATTCGTCAACGCCCGGTTGAGGCGCTTCGGATCGCCAATCACCGTGGGCTGCGCGCCGCCCGCCTTTAGGCGGAGCACATTGCCGTTCTCCGCGGTGAGGGGCGCCATGTCCGCCATCGCCTCCTGAACCACGGACGCCAGCGAAATGGGCCGCCTGTCAAAGGCCAAACGGCCCTCGTTGATGCGGGTCACATCCAACAGCTGGGTCACCATCTGGGAAAGGACCTCGCCCTGGCGGACAATGATGTCCATGTCGCGGTGGGCCAACTCCAGTTCCGGGCTGGGCTGGTCAGTGTTGGCCAGAATCTGGGCGGCCTCCTGGGCGTGAGTCGACATGACCGTCACTGGGGTCTTCAACTCATGGGACAGCATGGCGAAGAAGGCGTCCTTATTCTGGTCAGACAGTTTCAGCAAGTTGTTGGATCGGTCCAGCTCCAGCGCTACGCGCAAGTGCAGGCGGGAAACCGAATAGACGGTCACGCTGATGACAATGGCCACGCAGATCAACCCGACCGGCTGTGACAGCTCAACTGCGGCATGTTCCGGCAGCTGAACCAGAATCTTGGGATGCGTGATGGAGAACAACATGCAACCGCCATAGAGAACCAGCTCCAGGGCTATGGCGATGTAGAACCGAGCACCCTGGACCATCAGCGCGGTCAAAGCCACCGCGGCCAGGAAATAGTAGGGCATAACCCCAGCTGAACCGCCGGTCGCCAGGTATCCGACCGGGAATACGAGCAGGAACACCACCACGATCAAGGTCATGAATGTGCCAACAAAGACCCGCTTGGTCCGTATGTATAGGACCGAGGCCAGCGCCGCCACCGGGATCATCAGGTTGAA
>JAIRTF010000136.1 GCA_031255075.1 Bifidobacteriaceae bacterium
TGTGGGCTCTGAACAGGTCGGCGATGCCGGTCACCTGGCTTCGGGTGGTCGCGTCTGCCCCCACTTTGACCAGCAGCAGATCGCGCTGAACCGATCCGTCCAGGCCGTCCAGCTCAACCACTTTGAGCACGTTGACCAGTTTGTTCAGCTGTTTGACGACCTGTTCCAAGGGCAACTCGTCCACGTCCACCACGGCGGTGATGCGGGAGATATGGGCGTGCTCCGTGGGGCCCACGGCCAGTGAGTTGATGTTGAACCCGCGGCGGGCAAACAGCGCCGCCACACGGGTCAAGACACCTGGTTTGTTTTCAACCAGGACCGAAAGAGTGTGGGTTGACATGCGTCTTGTCCTCTCTTACCTAAAGCTCGTCGCGCTCGAAGGAGGGCGCCAGCCCTTGGGCGTATTCGATTGTGTTGTTGGACGCCCCGCCGGCAATCATCGGCCACACTTGGGCGTCGCGGGAGACCTGGAAGTCAATCAACACCGGCCGGTCGTTGATGGCCATGGCCTGCTTCAGCACCTCATCGACTTGGTCTTCGGTGGTGCACCGCAGAGCGGCGCAGCCGTAGGCGTCGGCCAGTTTGACGAAGTCCGGGATCATGACCGTGTCATCACCGGTGTGCAGATCAGTGTTGGAGTAACGCTCGCCGTAGAACAGGGTCTGCCACTGACGGACCATGCCCAGCGAAGAGTTGTTGATCAGCGCCACCTTGATCGGGATGCTGTTGAGGGCGCAGGTGACCATCTCATGGCCGGTCATCTGGAAACAGCCGTCGCCATCGACCGCCCAAACCATCCGGTCCGGGTTGGCGACCTGCGCGCCCATAGCTGCCGGCACCGCATAGCCCATGGTGCCCAGGCCGCCGGAGTTGAGCAGTTGCCGCCCACCGGAAATGTCGATGAACTGTTCGGCCCACATTTGGTGCTGACCCACACCGGCGGCGAAGATGGCGTCGCTCGGCGCCAACGCTGACAGCCGTTCAATGACGTACTGTGGCGCCAGCCGCCCATCGGACGGTTGGCCATAGCCGGCCGGGTAACGTTCGCGCAGCGAGTCGAGGTGTTCCCACCACTTCTTGTAGCCCGGCTTGGTGTCCCAGGCGGCCACCGATTCGACCAGATCAGCCAGGACCAGGGCGGCATCTCCCACGATCGGTATGTCAACCGGCACGTTCTTGCCGATCTCCGCCGGGTCGATATCCGCCTGGGCCACCTGGGCGCGGGGCGCGAAGGTATCCAAATGGCCGGTCAGCCGGTCATCAAAACGGGAGCCGATAGCCAAGATGAAGTCGGCTTGCTGGAGGGCCGCCACGGCCGGCACGGTGCCGTGCATGCCGCCCATGCCCAAGTTGGCCGGGTGGGTGTCAGCGATGGCGCCGACGCCCATCAGGGTGATAACAACCGGTGCGCCGCTCAGGTCCGCCAGTTTGGCCATCGCCGCTTTGGCGGCCGCGCCGGAGCGAACCACACCACCACCGGCCAAGATGACCGGGCGCTTGGCACGCCGCAGGGCGGCCGCGGCGGCTTGGACCTGCTTCGGGTGAGGCTTGACCACCGGGTTGTAGCCGGGCAGCGCCATCTTGACCGGCCACTGCCACTGGGTGGTAGCAGTCTGGGCCGACTTGGTGATGTCCACCAGCACCGGGCCGGGCCGCCCAGTGTGGGCGATGTGATACGCCGCGGAAATAGCTGTGGCGATCTCATCGGCTTCCTTGACCAGGAACGAATGCTTGGTCAGCGGCATGGTGGCGCCAACGATGTCCGCCTCTTGGAAGGCATCGGTGCCGATGGCTTGGGCGCCCACTTGGCCGGTGATGGCCAGCAGCGGCACCGAGTCAATGTTGGCGTCCGCCAGGGCTGTGATCAGGTTGGTGGCGCCCGGGCCGGAAGTGGCCATACAGACGCCAACTTTCCCGGTCGATGCCGCGTAGCCGGTGGCCGCATGGCCGGCACCTTGCTCATGGCGCACCAAGATGTGGCGGATCTTCGAGGCGTACAACGGGTCATAGGTCGGCAGAATGGTGCCGCCGGGGATGCCGAAGATTACTTCTACACCAAGTGCTTCAAGGGTCTTGACGATTGATTCGGCGCCGGTCAGGCGTTTCGAAGCTCCGCTGGGCGGCGGGGCCGGCTTTGGCTCGCTCATGGTCTCTCCACTCGGTGTCTAGGGTGTTCAACTTGGACAATAAAAAACCCTCCAGCCGCTTGGCGGGAGGGCGCGTGGCAAACTCTGGGCGGCTATGCCACGCGCAGGTCTACTACTACAAGAATCGTCACGTCGCACAGTGTATCTCGCCAGGCGCCGTTGTGAAGCCACTGTCCACATGGTGGACAGCAGTCCAGTTTGGGAGACGGCGATCTGGTTCGGTGTTGGCGACTGCGGCTGAGATACGGCCCGGCGCGGGCTGGGTCGGGACTGGCAATGGAGCGCTGAGAGCGGCATCGGCCACCGAGACCAGGACCAAGGTAAAGGCGACCCAACAGGCTGCGGGGTAGCGTGAAGTGTGTGATTTCAGCCTTGGAATTTCTGGCCCGCGAGCCGGTGCTGCTGATGTTCATATTGGTGGGCTTAGGCTCGGCTCTGGGTGAGATCCGTGTCAAAGGCATAGCCATCGCGGCGGCGGCGGTCCTGTTCGTCTCTTTGGGGTTCTCCGCCTGGGCAACCTCCCGCGGGATTGACATGCCGCTGGGGCATCTGGAGGTCCTAGGTACCCTCGGGTTGGTCATGTTCACCTACACCGTGGGCGTGCTGTCCGGTTCCAACTTCTTCGCCTCCCTGCGGGAAGGTTGGCGCCAAATCCTGACCATGCTGGGCATCTTGGTGGGCTGTGCCGGCATAGCCCTGGGCGGTGGAAAGCTGATCGGCCTGGATGGGGCAACCGCCGGTGGCACTTTGGCCGGGGCCGTGACCAACACACCAATGCTGGCGGCCGTGCGGTCCGCCTCGAATGACCCGAACGCGCCAACTATCGGCTACGCCGTGGCCTATCTGTTCGGCGTGTTGGGCATGCTGATCTTCGCCCACTTGGCGTTGCGTCAGGCGCCCAAGGACACGGACGCTCCAGCCCCTCTGGTTTCCCGCACCATCCGGGTAGAAACGGATTCCATGCCGTCCATCGCCGGCCTTGAGGAACGCTACGAAGACCACATCAAGTTTGCCCGGGTACGCCATGGCGAAAACAATCCCGTGCTGCCGGCCAGCGAAGAAGACGTCTTGAGGCGGGACGATCTGGTGACCGTGGTGGGGCCGGCCTCACTGGTGCAGGACGTCACTCGGGAACTGGGCCACAAATCATCACATGATTTGAACGACGACCGCCGCTACCTCGATTTCCGGCGTATCACGGTTTCCAACCCGATGCTGTCCGGGCGCACAATTGAGGAACTGGATCTGGAAGAGCGGTTCTCCGCCCGAATCATCCGGGTGCGCCGTGGCGATGTCGATATGTTGGCCGAACCTGGCTTGGTCCTCCAAACCGGTGACCGGGTCCGGGTGGTGGCGGCCCGCGAACAGATGGACGCGCTGTCAAAATACTTTGGCGATTCCGCCCGCGGTTTGGCAGACATCAACCCGGTAGCCTTCGCCATTGGGTTGGCATTGGGAGTCGCGGTCGGGTTGATTCCGATCCCCATGGGCTCCTTCACCTTCAAACTCGGTTCAGCTGCCGGCACGCTGTTGATTGGGCTGATCTTTGGCCGCCTGGGACGGGTTGGCCCATTTGTCACCACCATGCCGACATCCTCTTCCCAGGCCATCTCCGAACTGGGCCTACTAATGTTCTTGGCCCAGGCCGGCGTGGCCGCCGGCACCCAGATCACGGCTGCCTTCGCCTCCGGTGAATGGATCAAGATACTGGCACTGGGGTGCACCATCACGCTGTTCTGCGGGTTCGGGATGTACCTGACCATGCGGCGGTTCTTCAAGGTTGGCGGAACCCGGTTGAGCGGCATGATTGCCGGCGTTCAGACCCAGCCGGCAGTGCTGGCCTTCGCCAACGCCAAAACCAACGCTGACTCCCGCGTGGCCCTGGGTTACGCCTTGATCTACCCCGGCGCCATGGTTGCCAAGATTTTATTGGGGCAGATCGTCGGTTTGCTGACCTAGCGGCCGGCCGCGGCCACACCCAACGAGGGCAAATCGTCCTACTAATTCCCGCCCAGCTGTTCCGCCAGCGCCCGCCATTTCAGGGGACACTTATGCAACCCGCAGTGTTCTCTCAGCACATTGGGAGGCTAAGAAATGGCCACCGCAATTTCCGCGTTACCGCAGTAGAACGGCCCAACAGCGGAAACCAGGGGCCGCTTGGAGGTATTGCCAATCAGGGCCCGGTGGCGAATGGTTGGGTGGCGGCTGGGCGGTTTCGCCAGCAGCTGACTTGTCTGTGACCTCGCCTTCTTTATCATCTGGCGGCGCCGCATGAGCCTAGGCCGTTAGTCACGGTTCAAAACACCCAGAATTGTGGCATACAATAACTCCAACCAATTTTGTCTATTCGCACTGAAGGAAGTTCGATCTTCATGGCTCAACGCGTTCTTGTCGAGTTGCTCGACGATCTCGACCAGTCCCCTGCCGCTTCGACGGTCACATTTGGCCTCGATGGGCGGACCTACACCATCGACCTCAATGAGGCCCACGCCGCCGAACTGCGCGGATTCTTGGCGCCTTACATGGCCGCCGGTCGCAAGGTCTCCGCGCGGCGCCGGGCGCAACAATCGATCAGGCCCGCCTTCGACTTCGATCCCGCCGCCGTCCGCGCATGGGCGGATTCCAATGGGATTGAAATCTCCAAGCGCGGCCGGGTGCCGTCTTGGGTGGTCGAGAAGTACCACGCCGCCGGTTACTGACAGCGGCTGGCTAAACCTGGCCGACTGATTTCGGTTGTCCCGCAAACACGGGGTGGACAACCGGAGTCAGTCCTGGCTGGTTTGCCTTTAGTCCCCTAAGCGGACATCTTTACCCTTCACAAGGGCGCCATTTTGGCGCGCCTCAACCGGGCTGAGGCCCGGTCCTAGTCCTGGTCACCGACCAAGGCAGCAGGCATCGGCGGATAGCTGTCCACCTGCGGTTTGCGGATCAGGAAGATGGTCGCGGCGGTCAAGCCGCCAAACACCACCACAACCGCTACCAGTAGCATTGCGACTGCTCCTGCGCCCATGTCAGTTCACTTTCTGCTTGAAGGTTGGGTACGGCTCAAAGTTCAGCGGGTCTCGCTTCCATGGCGCCAACGGCAACAACACCGCCACCACCACGCATAGCGCCACCGAACCCCAACCACCAATGTTCAACAGCGACGCCGAATAGGCGTCATAGCCTTTGGTGACCAAGTCGGTGACTGTCGCGTAGACCATGTAGGCCAACACCACCGGGCAAACAACTGTCACCAAGATGCGCCAGATCAGCCCCACCTTGAAGGTGGACAGGCTGGACAGGTGGTAGCTCAACTCATTGCCCTTGCGATAGACCCACATGGTGACCACCATCATGACCACGGCCGATGTGACGATACCCACCTCGTTGACGTAGTGATCAACCACATCCAAGTTGGGCAGACCGGCCTTGGTGCCGAAAGCCGCCAGCGAGATCAGAGCCACCGGAATCCCCATGACCAGAGCTGCCTTGCGCTCTGACAGCTCAAACTTGTCCTGCAGGGAGGTGGATATGACCTGCAGAATCGAGATCAGCGAGGTGAACCCGGCCAACAACAGCGAGCCGAAGAACAGCGCGCCGAACAGCCACGATTGCGGCATCTCCGAGACCACCTTGGGGAACGTCACAAAGGCCAACAGCGGCCCTTTGAGGGATTCTTGCTGCGACAGTTGGTCCATGGTGATGCCCTGGTCATGGGCCATGAAACCGAGCACTGAGAAGACGCCCAACCCGGCCATCAGTTCGAATGATGAGTTGGCGAACGCCACCACCAATCCGGGCGAAGTCAGGTTGGCGCGGCGCTTGCGGTAGGAGGCGTAGGTCAACATGATGCCAAAGGCAATCGAAAGGGAGAAGAAGATTTGGGCGTAAGCCGCGACCCAGACACTGGCATCTCCCAGGGCTGAGAAGTCGGGTGTGAACAGCTCATTTAGGCCATCAACGGCACCTGGCAGGAAGAGCGCCCGAACCACCAGAATGCCAAAGGCTATGACCAGCACCGGGATGGCGATGGCGTTGGTCCGTTCGACACCCTTCTTGACGCCGAAAGCCATCACCAAAATGGCGGCTACCCAGATCAGACAAAGCGGGCCGAGCACCCCGGCCACCGGCGATAGAAGTCCACCGGTCAGGCCATCAGTCTGGAGGTATTCAACAATCAGGAAGGTTTTCGGATCAGAGCCCCACCGCTCCCCAAAGGAGAACACAAAGTAGGAGCCGGCCCAGGCCAAGATGGCGGCATAGTAGATGGCGATGAAGAAGCAGATCATCACCTGGAACCAGCCAACTGATTCCACCCAACGACCAAGTTTGCCGCCCAACCGCCGGAAGGCCAGCGGCGCACCACCCCGGAAACGGTGCCCCAAGGCATAGTCAAGGAATAGGATCGGTATCCCAGCGGTCAATAGCGCCACCAGGTAGGGGATCATGAACGCGCCGCCGCCATTCTCATAGACGGTGCCCGGGAAACGCCAGATGTTGCCCAGGCCAACGGCCGAGCCAATCGCTGAAATGATGAACCCGAACTGTCCTGACCACTGCTGACGTTCACGAATCGCGTTCGGATCGACAGTTTGACTCTTGCTCATTGAGCCCTCCGCATGTGATGGCCGCCCCCTGGCCGCCGCCCTTTTGGCGGCCAGCCCCCGGCCGCCTTTACCCCGTTTCAGTAAAGATTCTACCTAACGATCTGCGGGGCCTTGTTCTGGCGCTTCGAGCCGGTTAGTCGGCCCTTCCGGCGGCCATCAACTGGCTGACAGTGACACCGCGAAAGCCAGCCGCCTCAAGCCGGGTGAGCAGCGCATCTACTGCCTCAACTAGCTGCTGATCAGGGGAACCACGCCCATCGTGACTAAGAATGATCATCCCTGGGCGGGCGGTGTTCACCACCCGGTCCACATCTGACAAGGCTGCATCGCCACCATGGAGCACATGGGACCACAACACCACTGTCTGATCCAGATCAGCCGCGGCCCGCAGGGCGAGTTGATCAAGACGGCCGTAAGTTGGGCGGAACAGGACTATCGGCTGGCCGGAGAGCTCCGCCAGTATCTCGGCCGCCTGGTTCAAACCGCCTTCGACCGAATTGGCGGGGATAGTTGTCAGCCTGGAGTGGTCCCAGCCGTGGCTGGCTACCTCGTGGCCTTCCGCCACTACCCTGGCCACCACCTCGGGGTGCTCGGCGGCGGCCTCGCCTAGTTCGAAGAAGGTGGCCGTCGCGCCGTGGGCGGCCAACACGTCCAATAGCTGCGGTGTCCACTGCGGATCCGGGCCGTCATCGAACGTCAACGCGTAGAGCTGCTGGTCCGTATCCACCTTCCAGATCACCTCGACCGCCAGGCCGCCCTCTACGGCGCCCGGCAGCGGCGGAACCCGGTCGGTCGGGCTGGGATGACGCTCGGCCATGCGGCCACCCACGAATCCGCCTATGCCCACTGCCACTACGACCAACACCATGCCAACTCGCGCCAGCCAACGGCGAGTGGCGGCGCCCGGCCGCCGGCCTCGCCTGGCACGGGGCGGCGCCGGTCGCGGGCTTGGGGCTGGCGCTTCCGGTTGGTTGGGCTCCGGCGGCGGACCGCCGCTGACGCTGTCTGTCATGGCTTGGTCAGCGTACCTGTCGGCGCCCGCCGGCCGAAACGCCACGGCCTGGGGCTGGGTTTGGGACTGGTTTCAGCCGAGCTAACGATTTGGTTCGATAGCGCGGCGGAAGGCCCCGTAAGGGAGGGCTTTGTTCTGGGCTGTTGCCGTTCTATGCTTGTTTGATGCGTGCCATTCGGATTGCCAAACCTGGCGGCCCGCAGGGCCTGAAACTGGTCGACCTGCCAGAGCCGGTGCCTTCGGCCGGCCAGGTGCTGGTCAAAGTGGCCGCGGTGGGCGTGAACTTCATTGACACCTACCGGCGCTCCGGAGTCTACAAAGTGGACTTCCCGCATGTTCCCGGCACTGAAGGCGCCGGCACCGTGGCGGCGCTGGGTGAAGGCGTGACCGGCCCAGAGATTGGCCAAAAGGTCGCCTGGGCTGATTCGGTGACCGGGTCTTACGCCGAATTCGCGCTAGTTGAGGCCAGCCGGTTGCTGCCGGTTCCCCCATCGGTGCCACTGGAAGTAGCTGCCGCCGTGCCGCTCCAGGGAATGACGGCCGATTATCTGATCCGCTCGACTTATCCGGTCAAAGCCGGGGAATTCGTCCTCCTGTACGCGGCCGCCGGCGGTGTCGGCCAACTCGCCACCCAGATGGCGCTGATGGCGGGCGCCGAGGTGATCGCCACGGTGGGCCGGGCAGCCAAGGCGGCCAGCGTCATCGCCCTGGGGGTGCCTCCTGACCGGGTGATAGACCTGGGCGCCCTGACTGAGGTGACCGAAGACCTGCCGCCGCTGGTCAAGGCACTATCCGGCGGACCAGGTGCGCACGTGGCCTATGACGGCATCGGCCGGGACACCTTCCAGGCGACGCTGGCAAGCCTCAGGCCTCGCGGAATGGCTGTGCTGTACGGCGGAGCTTCTGGCCAGGTGCCGCCGTTCGATCCGCAGGAATTGAACGCCCATGGGTCGCTCTATTTGACCCGCCCCAAACTGGGTGATTACACCGCCACGGCCGCCGAATTGCGCCAACGCGGCGAGCGAGTATTTGGTGAAATCGCAGCCGGACAACTCAAGGTCTCAATTGGCCACGAATACCGATTAGCGTCCGCAGACCAAGCACATGCGGCATTGGAATCCGGATCTACCCAAGGGAAGGCTATTCTTATTCCCTAAGCTCACAAGGAA
>JAIRTF010000222.1 GCA_031255075.1 Bifidobacteriaceae bacterium
TGGCCATCACCAACACCACCAACCCTCACAGCCGCAACACCCGCAGCAGACGACCCCACCGTCAACGGATTAGGTGCCCTGCCACCAGCTTCGTCCAAGAAGAACAAATCACCATTCACGGGGAACAGTTCAAACACCACATCTTGGCCATTAACCACAGTGTTCAACACATCCCACACCACCACCGACGCGCCATGCACCTGACTACGAGGATCTCTCGGACCATCAGTTGCTTCAAATGAAGCCCTGATCCGATCCAAATCCAACGGCGGAACCGTAAACGTAGCCGTCCGCAGAGTACCAATCTGCTCGGCACCCACCTCAGCACGGACCACATAATGGCCCGCCACCAAACCAGTCAAACCCCAACGAGCCACACCCTCACCATCGGTCGGCTCAGTCGGCACCGTCACCCAACCCGGCTCGTCCGGTGTCCGATACGAGAACACCACCGAATCGACCCATGGGTCGCCATACTGATCCTTCAGAGTGGCCTCCAACACGTGGACCTGGCCCACAAACCTCGGATCACCCGCCGTTGAGACCACAAACGATGAACGATCCCTACTCAGCATTGGTGCGGCCAGGAACGAAGCAGTCAACTCACCACCAACCTGCACATCACCCACCTCAGCACGGACCAGATAGGAGCCAGCCACCGTGCCGGTGACATCAACTGTCGCCACACCCCACTCCGCATCAGACACGGCCCTGGCCTCTGTCCAAGTAGTTTCACCTGGGGCTTGGTATGAGAACACGACCTCCGTGGCCCACGGATTACCATGTTGATCCTTCAGCCTCGCCTCCAGCGTATGAGACTGGCCCACATACTTCCTCTCATCAGCCGTGGCCACCACAAACGAAGACTGCCTCGGATCAAACACCGGCGGCTCAGGATCAGGCTCATGGAACCTCGCCACCAACTCTTGACCAACCGGCTCAGCCCGCACCTCGGCACGCACCTTGTAGTCGCCTGGCACCATGCCGATCAGATCAGCTGTTGCCCAACCAAGGTTGCCAGTTGTTTCCGGTGGTAGACCAATCCAGACCCCGGAACCTGGCGCCTGGTAAGAGAACAACACCGTTTCTGGTTCACGCCACGCACCACCAGATTGGTCAACCAGATCTACCCGCAACGTGTGGAAGCCACCCGCGTACACGGTGTTGGCTCCAGTGGTTACCTGGAAGGTTGAGCTTTCCAAATCAAGGACTGGTACCACCGGTGGGGTGGCGAACCTGAACTCAGCCCGGTCAATCTCAACACCCCCAACACTCACGACCAACCAAGCTGATCCATCGCCAGAAGCGCCCACAGTCACACCAGCCCCACCACCGGCAGACGTGCGAACTGTCAACTGGTGATCCTCTACACCAACACCACTCTCGTTGATGAAGAACACGTCTCCCGTGATGGACACTAACTCAAAGGTCACTTGCTCTTCATGGACCGGCTCTTGCAACACGTTCCACACCGTCAAAGAGGCCTCATGGACCTCGCTGTGAGGATCCCTCGGATCGCCCTCAGTCGACTCGAACGAAGCCCGAATCGCATCAAAATCCAACGACGCCGGCACGAACTCCACAGTCTTGATGCCACCAAACAGCTCCCCACGAACCGAAGCAGACAGCTCAAACGAACCGACCGCATCTCCAGTCCACTCCCATTCGGCATCGCCATCAAGGGTGGGCTGTGTGGCCAATTGCGACCAACCCGACTCGCCAGACGCCCGGTAAGAGAACACCACCGGTTCGGGCTGGGTCCACTCAACACCCTGATCGGATAACAGATTCGCCGTCAACAAGAATGACTGCCCAACCTCACGCGTTTGATCAGCTGGGGTCACGCTAAACACCGATTGCTCCAAATCCAACACCGGAGGATTGGGGGGACGCGGCCGGAACTCCGCCGGCTGCGGGTTGCCGACCAGAGAATCGTCAACCGTGGCACTCACCCAGTATTCGCCCGGTTCGGCCCCAGTCAACATCCAGTAGGCCACACCTGAGGTCGTCATGACAGGCGCCTCTGCGTTTACCCAATTGGGCGAGCCCGGCGCCCGGTAGGCGAACTGCACCCCTTCGGGTGGGTCATAGTGGTCGCCGTACTGATTGAACAACTCAACCCTGACCTGATGAGCCTCGCCCACATACCTGTCTTGATTGGCCGTGACGACCTGCAGCGTTGATTCAAGACAGTTGCACACCACTGTCCCGAACTCCAACACCACTGGTGAACCGAACGTGATCTCATCCGAAACAGTAATCGCCGGGTATTCCTTGTACCGGAGCACAGCTGAACCGGTTGCTGTGACCTCAAAGAACCCAGGGAGGCGGGAACCCACCTCGATCCGAGCTATCCCATCTGCCCCCACCGGCACGGTGGACTCATACGGATTCGACTCGTCACCGATCACCAGGTCACGGTTCGGCGACTTGAAGGTGACTGCCGAATCAGTGAACGGTTCTCCCTCTTGGTCTGTCACGCGGGCCTCGACTGTAAGCGTCTCCTCGCTGGTGTAGGCCGGTCGGTCCTGCTGGGGACCGGTCAAGCGGGACATGCTCCATCCAGAGGTAACTCGCCGCTGTTCAAAGCTCAACACAGCGTGCCCGTCCCGGCCAGGGATGTCCTCATCTGGTTCACCAAACTCTTTGACTCGCGACAGCTGGCTGCCGTCCACCGTGGCAGTAGCGACCAGTCCCTCAGGGGGTGTCGTACCAATGAACGGCGACACAACCACAATCTGCGCAAAGCCAGAACCGTCGGTGGTGGCCGTCAGCGTGGCGGGTCCGTCAACCAAACCGCTGGAGACGAACTCCGGAATGAAGAACTGCACATCTTCTCCACCAACCGGTTCGCCGTAGGCGTCGTGAATCCGAGCGGCCAGCACCAACGCCCGCTGGCCGTTGGCTGTCACAGTGCCGTAAGGCTCAATCAGCCAGGACTTCGTCAAGTCCGGCACGCCCCGCGGCGGACTCGAGTCAACGAACTCGGCCTCAGCAACGTGGGCGATCTCGATCCACTGCTCCGGCCTGACCCAGGCCTTGACTTCGTAGACTCCCTCGACCTCACCGACCAGTTCCCAGGTCGCTTCGCCGTTAGTGGTAGCAACGTTGGGACTGGTGGACCAGGTGTCTGAACCGGGCGCTCGGTAGAGGAACATCACGGTCTCTTGGCTGGTCCACAGGTCGTTGTCCTCATCCCTCAGTGTCGCCACCACAGTGTGGGATTCGCCCACTTCGCGCGGCTCGTCAGCAGTGGTCACCACAACTGTCGAAAGGTCGGGGTGCAGGACCGCAGGCTGAGGAACTTCGTAGAACTCAATTTCTAGAGGCACGCCTTGGGTGATCGTCCCTTCGAGCTCGTGGGTCAGGTCGCCGAAGGACAGACGAACGGTTGCCTCTGCTCCCACAATCGACACGCGAGCCGGCATGTCCGGGGACACAAACCAGAAGTCGGCGGAGTAGCCCGATTCGAGCAGGTGGTCCCACCACATCCCGCCGGTGCCCGCTGCTTCTGGTTCAAACCGCACGTCAAGGCCGACCGCGCTGGATTCCTCGACACCTTCGAAGGGCACACCGTCTTGGTCGGCCAAATACACAGTCACCGGAGAGTACAAGTGGTTCTGGGGCAGCGAAGTTGGCAGGTCAGGCGCAATGACGCGGCTCAGCTCTGGACCACTGGTAATCACCCGTGGTTCAAAGCCAAGCAACATAAACCCGGACTGATCAGCCAGGTCCGCGTCGGGTTCCGCCGCCGTCCTGACTCGGGTGACAGCCTGATTGGCGACCGATGCCGCGACTCGGATCCCCGAATCAGGGACCTCCCGCAGGTATGGCGACACCAGGGTCAACTGGGCCAAGCCGTCAGAGTTGGTCTTGGCCTGGGCCACCATTGGACCAGGAAGATCAGGAAGACACGGACCGGCGGCCGGGCAGACCAGGGCCGGGAGTTCGAAGAACACATCGACGTTTCCAACACCCTCGCCATAGGCGTCATTGATCTGGGCACCGACCACCAGTTCAGAAACGCCGTTGGCAGCGGCCGTGCCCTCAGGCTGGATCAGCCAAGACGCAGGCATGTACGGTACGCCGCGCGGAGCGGACTGGGCCACGATATGGGCGGTCAAGTTGCCGTCCTCGCGGACTTGGAACCAATCGTCTCCGATAAAGGCAGAAATGGCGAAGTCGCCCTCATAGGCGCCGGTGAACTGGGCTTGATAGACGCCACCACCAAGGTGACTAAACTGCGTGACGCTGATGCCGGCGTCACTGGCGGCCCGCGCGGTCAGCGACCCGGCGGCATCGACCACCGGCTGGCCGTCCAGGTCCCTGGCCTGGATGGTGACGGTGCCGTGGTCAATACCGCCGGCGGTCACTGGCTCCGGCGACACGTCGTACCAGGTGTCGGGATCAGTAACGTCAATGTTCGTCCCGATCCACCGGAGTGTCTTAGGCGAACCAGCGAAGTCTCGCATGTCAACGTTCGCCCAGACACTACAGATCGCGGCTTCATCAGCGCGGACGTGCAGCACTGCCCGGCCGGCGGAATCCAAGTCCACGCTGACCGAGTCTGCGCGCGCGTCCGGCTCATCCGGGTCAACGAAATAGGCTTCGCAATAGGTGTCACCAAAGGACTGCAAAGCAACGTTCACGTAAGAACCACCCGCGCGGTTCGTCCGGCCGGCATCCCAACCGGTAATCACCAACTCATAGGTCTGGCCCGGCGCCAGCGGAGCGGCTATGTCGTTGGTTTCCCCGGCCGGGTCATTCGGATCATCTTGCAAGCCCACCGTCACCGAAGGGGTCACAACCATGGTGGAAGCGCTGGCCAGGGGGGCTGGCGGCCCATAGTCCACGGTCAACACGGTGGAGTTTGGGTCTTCCTCAGTCGGCACATCGAAATGGATATCCCGTCCCCCGTAGGAGATGATCACGGAGCGCGGCCCCGGCAGGGTTGAGTAGAGCGGCAGGTAGGCTTCGGACGCACTCCCGTCCCACCACTCAAACCCGCCGCCCTTAAGGTCAAACAGACCCTCGCCGTCGTGTGGGTCGTCTGGAGCTGCGCGCCAGGTGAGTGCACTACTCTCCCAGCCTTCCGCCGGCGTGCCGTCGATATACTTCATGTCAACTGCCAGAAGAGCCGGCACCCCATGCAGGCTGTCGCTGTACTCTCTCGCCGCTGGCTGCGGGCCGGCCCGGGGTGTCTCATCAGGGTCGAGCTCATCAATCTTGATTCGCGACCGAGTCAGAGTGCTGGACACCGGGGGCTCCTCAGCGGCAACCATATGTGCTGTCGCGTAAATGGGATTGGGCCGGCCTTCGCCGGCCGGCACCATCGGCCGGCCGTCGTAGGTGACCATCAAGTCGAAGTCCCCGGGCACCGTCCCGGTGAAGTCCATGTAGTACATGCCCTCCACTTCCTGCCAGACCCTCCGCAACTCAATGCCGCTGTCCTCCGGCGCTATCAAGCTCAGCTTGTCGGCCTGACCCCAAATGACACCTTCCTCGTCGTCACCGCCGCCGTCCAAAGCCACGGCGATCCCTCCCATCGAAACGCCATCAGCCGGGACAGGGGAACTCCAAACTTCGAAGAAGGAACCGCCGCCCCTTACCGATAGGTCTGGCTCGGTGTACTCCCACCTGAGGGCTTTGGGCGATCCGCCGATCGGTCCCGCAGTAGGGCCACGTTCAGTGAACGCAAACAGGTCACAGGCGCCGTTACGCGGTTCGCGCATAAACACCTCAGTCACCACCCGGCCGGACGGTGGAACAGAAAAATACGCACCTGCTGCCGACGCAAAACTGCCGTCAAATCCTGCGTAGCAGAAGTCTCCGCCCTGCAGAGAGCCCAACACCTGCAGATGTACCTCTTCACCGCCGACGCGGTTGTGGCGGCCTTCATCCCACAAAGTGACGGTGACCTGGTATCGCTGAAGAGGGCTGTTGAGGTCCAGCGTCAAAGCCTCGCCGTCTGGCTCATCCAACGGGTCATCCGGGTTGTCTACAGGCGCGGACGGCGTGATAGTCACAGTGCTGTAGGCCCTGGAGAGAGGCGGCGTGACGAATTCCGCCCGCAACACTCCGGAGGTCGGCCTATCGGCGTTGACCAGCACCACTTGATCCGTTTCGCCTGGCCGATAGGTGACAGTGATCTGCCGTTCGCCGGCTTTGGAGGAATACACCGGCAGAACATATTCGCCGTTCTGGCAGACGCCATCGACAGGTGCCTCGGCGCAGGCGAATAGACCACCATTGCCGAAGTACAGGCCGATGCCGTCCAGCAGATCCCCGGGAGCGGCTGCGGCAACCACGGAGCCGGCTCCGGAAGTGACCGGCTCCCCGTCGCGGTCCTTGAGCGTGGCTCGGATGGTCTGCCGGCCCCATTCGGCAATAGTTGATCCGGGCGCGTCATGATTCGCCATCTGGTCCTCCAGGCGCGTCACCGTGACCGAGGATCTGTCTACCGCGGGCGGTAGGCCTGGCCCGACGATCCAAGCAGTCCCGTTGCCCACGCCAGGTTGGATCCCAATCGCCTGGCCATCCACCGTCACGGCTACGGGGAAGGAACCCGGAGTGGTGCCGCTGAAGGAAGCTTCATAGTGGCCGGCGCCAACGTGTTCAAAGGCGCCGATTGAGATCCCGCTAGTCGGATCAACCGAGGCTTCAATCAAGTCTGCCGCCATCACCACCGGAGCTCCGTCTTGGCCCATCAACTGGACGTCAATGCCGCCCTGGTCGCCGCCGCCGGCGACCACCCCATCAACCGTTACCGAGTACCAGGTCTTGGGGCTACTGACGTCCAGAGGCTGATCGACCCACCTGAGCGTGCGCCCTTCTTCGCCCGCTCCGAACAGTAGTATGCAGGTGGTCGGCTCATAGCTGACTATCCGCATGGTGATCCGGCCGTTTGGATCGGGTGTCATCATGTCTGGGCCATAGCTTGTTCCGTTCTGGAACATGGCGGGGCATTCTTCTTCTTCGTCCTCACCGACCAGATAGGTCCAGGTAGCGAAATCCTCCACTATGCGGTTGTTGCGCCCTGCATCCCAGGCCGTATAGATCACCTCATAGGCCGTGCCCACAGTGACCGTCTCTGGAATGCCCACCGGGAATCCAGTCAAAGCGTCCGGATCATCTTGCGGGTTTGATGGCGAGACAACCAGAGTTGACCATTCATCGCTGAAAGTCGCAGTAAACCGGGCATCCAAGATGGTAGTGACCCAAGCCTCAGCGGCGGGGACCTTGAATTGGTCGCCACCAGATTCGCCGTAGGTGACCTCCAGCTTGCGAATTCCGCTCTTGTACGAATAGACATCCAGACTGAACCACCCCGCGTCACAGACGTCACTGGCGAGGTCCGCACTGGTGCACTCGAACGTGCCTCCGTTTGAGAACTCCAAGCCGGCGCCACCGTACGGGTCGTTTGCCGCTGCGGCGACAGAAAGCGGCGGAGTCGCGTCGACTGGAAGCCCAGTACCGCTCGCGTCCGCCAGGTAGACCATTACCGCGTAGCCTCCCCATTCGTCAGGCGAATCGGCCAGTGCCGGGTCCCCGCGATTAGCGAACACCTCCCATGTGCCCTGACTGAGTGACCAGAGGGAAGCGCGAGAACGCTCCGGCGAGGCAATCTGGGTATCTGCAGCGGCCTTCTGGGCCGCGGTCAGCCCTTGTGCCAGTACCATGCCCGCCAGTGCGGCCGCGCCGGCCGCCAGCATGGCAACCGGTCTGGTCCACCTGATCCGGCGGCCTGATGACACCCTTGACAAGTCGGATTGGATTGGAACTGGACGCTTTGACACTTCGCTAACCTCGCGATCAGGTTTGGGGGCACCGCTTTCCTTCAACTATGCATCGGAGCACAGCCAAAACCCAGGCTACAGGCAATTCATCTGCCCACTGTCAAAACCCCGCAGAAATACCTACCGCAATTCCGTCAAGCTTCACCAGTACCAAAACCAAACCCCACTGCCGCCCAAGGTGGCCGATGCCGCGTGGTCCAGTTGGGCTGATGGGGCGGGGTTGGTCACCCCACCAGCCCAAGACAGAGGCCTACGACTGGTGACGGCGGCGTACCACTACCACCAACAGACCACCCAACAGCAACAACACCAAACCAGCTGTGCCGATGACAAGTGGGGCCTGAGCACCAGTGAACGGCAAACCACCACTACCAGACTGACCACCACCACCGTTGCCCTGGCCACCTGTTCCGCCTTGGCCACCAGAACCACCCTGGCCACCGGTGCCGCCTTGGCCGCCGGTGCCGGCGCCTTGGATCACAAACGAAGTCTCCACCGTGCCAGACATTAGACCAGTCACCACCACACGATGACTGCCCAGATCAACCGTCGGAGGAACCAACCAAGTGAACGACACATTGCCTGAACCATCCGCCGTCACCGGCTCCA
>JAIRTF010000243.1 GCA_031255075.1 Bifidobacteriaceae bacterium
AGCCGTTGGCCTCCTGGCTTCGCTGTTCTGGCCCGAGCTGATGGTCGAGGTGCCGACGGTGTCTTCATACGCGCCGCGCCCGTTGCCTCCAGGCGACTACCTGGCCGTATTGACAGGACTGGTCTGCGTCCCCTGGGCAGTACCGAAAACCTTGTACATCGACGTGTTAGCGGGCCGCCGCCTACGGCTCCTAGTCATTGGGCAGAATCTGGCCACCGTGGCCGTCGCCGCACTTGTGGCCGGCCTCCACCAAGTCCGGCTGACGCTCCGCCTGCAAGAGCCGATCAGTACCGGACTGTTGCCCACTTTGAATGGCGTGACAGTTGTGTTGTTTGCCATTGTGGGGGTGTGGCTGTTTGGACGGGCAGCAGGAATGCTGCTCGCCATTGTGGTCTACATAGGTGTCGCCATGGCCCAGGGCGCAGCTGGCCCTATCAGCCAATACGGCCCGTTCACGCTGGGCCTGACGCCTGACCACATGGATATAGACGCAACCGTCCACTGGTGGTGGCTGGTGCCGCTGCTCGGCTTGGTGGTGTTGGCCGGTTGGTGCAAGAACATCCCACCCGGAATCAACCCACTATCCGGATCGCGCCTGGTGGCAACAGCGTTGAGCGTCATCCGAACGTTCACCCCCTCGGCCGCGAGAACCCGGAGCCAGTCGGCAAGACAGCCCTCCAGCCAGGACTCGCGCCGCAGACAGTGACGCCACGGCCCGGACTCAAACGGCACGCCAGGAGCCAACGAGTTCCCGGGCGGCATCGGACCCCATCTAATGGGCGAGTAAAATCTGTTCATGGACTTGACACGACCGCCTGCACCCGACCCATACTCACTGCTGCCCGCGGTGCCCGCCTTCTCAGTGGCCAGCCGCGATGTGACAACCGGGGAGTTGATGTCAGACGAATTTGCCTTCGCCGGGAACAACCTGTCCCCGCACCTGGTGTGGGAAGGGTTCCCGACTGACACCCGCAGCTTCATGATCAACTGCTTTGACCCGGACGCCCCCACTCCGGCCGGCTACTGGCATTGGACCCTGGTGAACCTGCCAGCCGAGGTCACCGAACTACCCCGCGGCACCGGCCTGCCAGAAGCAGAGTTCGCCGCGCCGGCCTTCCAGGTGAAGAACGATGCCGGCGCCGTGGGCTACTTCGGAGCGGCGCCACCGGCCGGGGATTGCCCCCACCGGTACATCTTTGCTGTCCACGCCCTAGACATTGATGTACTGCCGGTCGATGAGACAGCCACACCCACCACCGTGGCCTTCAACGCGCTGTTCCACACCCTGGCTCGGGGAGTCATAGCACCGCTGTACCAGACCACTTAGGGGCGCTGGGCCAGGTTTCGTCTAGGCCTCGGCGGCGGTCGCGGGCCGTTGTAGGGAAGGGCTGACCCACCATTCGAGTGGGGCCAAATCCCCCATAGATGGCCTCCAGCCGTCCGCTAGCCTGGGCAGATGAACAAGATGCTGCTGCCCGGAACCGACCTGCTGGCGTCCAACGTGATTGCCGGCATGATGCGAATCGACTCGTTGACAGATGAACAAATCAGGGCTCTGCACCGCAGCGCTCTAGAGGCCGGCATCAACTTCATTGACCACGCTGACATCTACGGCGGCAGCCACACTTGCGAACGCCGCTGGGCGGAGGCGATCAAACCCACTGCGGCTGAACGTTCAGAGCTGATTATCCAGACCAAGGCCGGCATTGTGCCGGCGGACTCTATGTACGATTTCTCCACCAAGCACCTGATTGAGGCCGCCGAAGAGTCCCTCCGGTGCTTGACAACCGATTACCTAGACGTGCTGCTGCTTCACCGGCCGGACGCCTTGATGGAACCGGAAGAGGTGGCAGCGGCCTTTGACCAGCTTCACACCCAAGGCAAGGTCCGTCACTTTGGGGTTTCCAACCACACGCCGCTGCAGATTGAACTGTTGAAGCGTGCCGTGACGCAACCGCTGGTCATCAATCAGTTGCAGCTTTCGATAGCTCACGCGCCACTGGTGGCGGAGGGCTTGGCAACCAACATGCAGAACCTGCCGCAGTCGATTGACCGGGGTGCGGGCATCTTGGACTACTGCCGAGTGAATGACATCACGATTCAGGCTTGGTCTCCGTTCCAAAAGGGCTTCATTGAGGGTGCCTTCTTGGGGGATCGCGCGGAGTACCCGGAACTGAACGACCAGATTGATTCCTTGGCAGCCAAGTATGGCGTGGAACCGGGCGCCATTCCGGTAGCTTGGATCACCCGCCACCCGGCCGCCATGCAGGTGGTGTTGGGGACCACCAATCCCGCCCATCTGGCGTCTGCGGCACTCGGCAGTGCTCTGCCGTTGAGCCGCGCCGAATGGTATGGGCTGTTCCGCGCCGCCGGCTACATGGTCCCCTGACCTGCAGCCGTCTCCTCCATCGCCCTTGTTGTTGCCGTTGGGTCTTGCCTCCGGCCAGTTCCCGCCGTGTCAGCTTTGGCCTGCGCTACGGACTTTGGTGCCCGATGCCGCTTGGCCGGCTGCCTACTCCCCTGACGCCGGCCGGGTGGCCCAGAAGGTGACGGCCGCAGCCGATGCCACATTCAGCGAGTCAACACCACGGCTCATTGGGATTGACACCACCGTGTCCGCCAGTTCCAAGGCATGGGACGTCAAACCGTCCCCTTCGGTGCCGACCAGCATCAACAACCGGTCCGGGAGGCGGGCGGCGAACCGGTCCAGGGCGATAGCGTCCGGATCGGGTGACATGGCCGCGACGTGCCAACCTTGAGCTTTGACCGCCGCCAGAGACTGGGGCCAGCCTTCGAACCGGGTCCATGGCAAGGAGAAGACTGAGCCCATTGAGACCCGCACCGAACGGCGGTAGAACGGATCAGCACAACACGGCGTGGCCAAGGCCGCATCAACCCCCAAACCGGCAGCGGCCCGGAAAATGGCTCCCACATTGGTGTGGTCCACAATGTCCTCCAGCACCACCGCCCGGCGGGCGTCCTTCAGCACCTGTTCAATTGACGGAAGCACGGGGCGGCCCATGGCTGCCAGCACTCCCCGGTGCAGATTGAAGCCCGTCAGCTGGCGCAACACCTCATCTGGGCCCACATAGACCGGCACTGCGGGCTCAAGACGGTCCAACAGGGTCCTCAACGGACCGGTCCATTTGGGCGTCATCAACAGTGAGAACGGCTCAATACCGGCAGCCAGGGCGCGCTCAATGACGGCCGCACTCTCCGCCATGAACAAACCTCGTAGGGGCTCAATACGGCGGCGCAGAGCCACATCCGTCAATCGGAAGTAGTCCTCCAGACGCGGGTCTAACGGATCTGACACTTCGATCAACACGGTAATCCACGCTACCGGCCCAACTGCTAGACACTCACCAGGCGGCCCAGATTTGGCCGTTGCCTGTATGGCAATATGGGCCGGATACCGCAACTTAGGCCGTTGGAGGCGAAACATGACTGGGGAGATCGCATTTGGCGTTGACGTGGGCGGATCTGGGATCAAAGGAGCGCCGGTAGACCTGGCCACCGGCGAGTTGACCGAAGAACGGTTCAAGATCCCCACTCCGCAACCGGCCACGCCGCTGGCGGTAGTCAACGTCATAGCCGAATTGCTGTCTCACTTTGACCTGCCGGCTGAGGTGCCGGTTGGCGTGTCTTTCCCCAGCCCCATTTTGGGCGGCGTGGTCGCCTGGATGTCCAACCTGGACCAATCCTGGGTGGGAGTCAACCTGGCGGACGCCGTCCGTCTAGGCACCAACCGCCACACCACCGTGGTCAATGATGCCGATGCCGCCGGCTACGCCGAGGTCGCCTTCGGCGCTGCCAAAGGACACCCCGGCACTGTAGCTGTGATGACCCTAGGCACAGGCATCGGCGTGGCCCTGATCACTGGCGGCAAACTGTGGCCCAATGCCGAACTTGGCCACATTGTGATCAACGGACGCGACGCGGAAAAGTGGGCTGCCGCCTCCGCCAAGGAACGCGAAGGGCTGTCTTGGACCAAATGGGCCCGGCGGTTGCAACGTTACTTCTCAGAGATCGACCGGCTGTTGTGGCCGGACCTGATCGTGGTGGGTGGCGGTATCTCCCGCAAACACGAACGGTTCCTGCCGCTGCTTGACCTGCGCCCACCGATTGTGCCCGCCGCTTTGCGGAACACCGCAGGCATTGTGGGCGTAGCCGTGTTGGCGGCTCAGGAGGCGGCTGCGGCCAAGGCGGGAGCGGCATCGACCACCGGGCTTTCGGCTGGAGCTTCCAGTGCCAGCAAAGGCCATCCGCAGCGAACCAGCGGACCTGGTACTGGCGCGGCCATTGGGAATACCTCCCCGGCGGAGCAGAGCCGATCGGCGGCGGCCATCGCCGGTGCCGCTGCCGGTGCTGCTGCTGGTGCTGCCGCCGGAGCCGCCGCCGGCGCGGCTGCGGTACCCGTCACGAGTGGGGTCAACGCCGCCCAAATCTCAACCTTCCCGGACCCGAAGATCGCGCCCCCAGCCGAAGAATTGGCTGATCAGACGCAGGGCGGATGAGCCGGCCTGTAAGCCGGGTTCTGTCTTTGAAGACGGCCATCCATCTGGGCACCATGTTGCCATGGGCCTCAAGCGGCCTACCCGGCGACTCGGGCGAGCAGCCCTCAAACGCCGCCTGTCTGGCCTTGCTCCGGGTGGGGTTTACCGAGCCACTCAGGTCACCCTGAATGCTGGTGGTCTCTTACACCACCGTTTCACCCTTACCGGCCAACGCCGTAGCGCTGGCCGGCGGTTTGCTTTCTGTGGCACTTTCCCGCGGGTCGCCCCGGGTGGGTGTTACCCACCACCCTGCTCTGCGGAGCCCGGACTTTCCTCGACGAACCAGAAGCCCCTTCTAGTCCGCCGCGGCCGTCCAGCCGACTCATCCGCCCGTCAGTCTACCCGTGGCGCCTGCCCCTGCGGATCGCCCCGAAGCCAGTGCTAGCATTGTGACAGCACTACGAAAGGGGCAATCATGCCGACCTTGATGGTCCGACAACTTGAACAACAGACCTATGAGGCCATCAAGCAGCTTGCCCACAAGTCCAACCGATCGATGGAGGCGGAGGCACGCGCCTTGCTCGGAGACGCTGTCCGGGCGCGCACCTGGTGGAGCCAATGGGTCGAGCTCACCGAACCGGCACGCGGCTTAGATCTCGCCATTCCAGAGCGCTCCGCTCCCCGCCAGGTTGACTTCGAGTGATCGTCCTCGACACCAACGTTGTGTCCGAGGCTCTAAGGCCTCAGCCATCACCGATAGCGATGGCCTGGATAGACCAGCAAGTGCAAGCCTTGGCAGTCACGTCGATCACCGTGGGCGAACTATGGACCGGGGTGCTCGCGCTGCCTGAAGGCAAACGCCGGCAGACCTTGGCCCAAGCGGTTGGACGCGTCCTGCAGGGCCCGGCAGTGCTCAGCTACGACGCCGCCGCAGCCAGGGTCTACGCGATCCTCCGCCGCACTGCCCAGGATGCCGGACGCGGTCTGAGCGTTGAAGATGGCATGATCGCGGCCATTTGCATCTCACGAGGAGCACCCTTGGCAACCCGCAACACAAGCGATTTCGAAGCCCTTCCCCTCGAAATTGTCAATCCTTGGCAATCGTCATAGCGCGGCGCCGGGTTGGACCGCCCCGACCGTCACCCGGGGGCGGCTGGCTGTTGTGCGAGTAATACACCAGTCAGTCCCTCACTCTTTCGCCTTGCGCCCGCCACTTTGGAACAGACTACCGGCCCTTGGGGCGGGGACGATGCCGCGGGGTGCTTGGGCGGCGGCCAGCGGTTGGTTAGACGGTGTGGTTGGTTAGACGGTGCGGTTGGTGCAGACCACTTCGGTGGGGCCGGAGGCCCAGAAGCGGAGCACGTTGATTGAGGCGGGGGCAATTCGGAAGGACGCCCAAGCTTCGGGTGGGGCGCCGAGGGCGGCGCCAATGGCGGCGCGGGTGGCGACGGCGTGGCTGGCAATCAGGACGCATCGGCCGCACCAGCGGTCAACTACTTGGGTCAGAGCGGCTTTGACCCGGTCACCGACCTCCCGGCGGGATTCGCCATCACCGGGATGGTAATCCGGGTCTGATGCCCACCTTTCCACTCCGCCGGGCCAACGGTCGCGGACCTGAAGGGCCGTCAGGCCATCCCACTCGCCGAAGTTCTGTTCAATAAAGCCCGCATCTGTGCCGATTTCCAAACCCCACGGGGCGGCCAGTTCGGCGGCTGTCTCCATGGTCCTGGCGGTGGGTGAGGCGATGGCTCCGACTGGCGCGTGCAGACCGAACCACGGCACATCAATCATTCGCCGGATTTCGCGGGAGGCGGCCTGGGCTTGGGCCAAGCCATCCGGGGAAAGGCTGGGACCAGGCACAACGTTGCCGGCGAAGACATCGCGGCCGGTGTCAACGGACATGCCGTGGCGGACAATTATGACGGTGGTGATGGGCCCATCAAAGCCGGTGTGTCTCTGAGTGCCGGAGCCGGCGGCTTGGGCCATCCGGACGGCGGCGGCCACGCCGG
>JAIRTF010000314.1 GCA_031255075.1 Bifidobacteriaceae bacterium
CGCACCTTCTACGATTCGTTCGACATAGACCGCGGCCCCATCATCACCGTTGGTGGCGACGTCATAGCCCGCTCTGAGAAGACCGATGACGACTACGCCTACCAGCGCATTTATCCCAACGGCAACCTCTACGCCCCAGTCACCGGCTATGTGACAGTGGTGGGGCCGGCCTCCGGCATGGAACTGTTTGAAAACGAGGTCCTGGAGGGCACCGCCGACGCGTTGTTCTGGACCCGGATGCAGGACCTGTTCACCGGCGAGGTACCAACCGGCGGTGCCGTGGAACTGACCATTGACCCAGCCGTTCAACAGGCGGCTTGGAATGCTTTGGGAGATTCTCGCGGCGCGGCCGTCGCCATGGACGCCAAGACCGGTGAGTTGCTGGCCATGGTGTCCAAACCGACCTTTGACCCGAACGTTCTGGCCACCCATGACCCGACGGCGGCCCTGGCGGCCTACAAACAACTGGAAGAGGACCCCCTCAAACCGCTGTCCAACCGGGCCATCAGCGGTGACATGTACGCACCCGGTTCCACCTTCAAGCTGATCACCGCCGCGGCCGCCCTGGAAAGCGGCACCTACACCCCTCAAAGCGAACTGGACGCCCCCCGGCAGTTGGATCTGCCGCAGACCTCCATCAAGCTGACCAACTTTGGTGATTCGTCGTGTTCACCGACTGGCAAGATGACGCTGGAAGAAGCGATGGTGGTGTCATGTAACACGGCCTTCGGCTGGTTGGGGATGGAACTGGGCCAGGCCGCCATTGCCAAACAATCCCAGGCCTTCGGTTTCAGCCAGGATCTGTCCATCCCGCTGTACGTTTCACCTTCGGCCTACCCAACCGGGATGGACCAAGCCCAAACCGCCATGTCCGCCATCGGACAAATGAACGTGCGCGTCACCCCACTGCAGATGGCCATGGTCACGGCGACCATTGCCAACGGCGGCCACATGATGAAACCGCAGTTGGTGCGGTCAGAACGGGACTCGCAACTGCGGGTCCTGTCCCAGGTTGAGGCCGAAGAGTTGGGCCAACCGATCAGCCAAACCACGGCCGATCAACTGTCCGACATGATGTTCCAAGTAGCTGAGCGTGGCACCGGCACCCGGACCAAGGTGGCTGGCGTGCGGGTGGGTGCCAAGACCGGCACCGCCGAAACCCTCAAGGAAGCCCCACCGAATGTGTGGACGGTAGCTTACGGCGAATCCAGCGGCCGGACAGTAGCCGTCGCGGTGGTGGTTGAGGCCGGCGGTGAGCGCGGCCTATCCGGCACCGGCGGCACCGTGGCCGCCCCGATGGCCAAAGCGATCTTGGAGGCGGTGTTCCAATGATTGCTGAAAGTGGCCTGGAACTGGCCGAAGGCCGCTACCGGTTGGTTTCCCGGATCGCGGTTGGTGGCATGGGTGAGGTCTGGCGGGCCCACAACGTGTTGGCTGATGAACCGATCGCCATCAAGGTGTTGCGGTCCGAGTTCACCGGTGACGCCATTTCCCTCAAACGCCTGCGCATCGAAGCGCGCAACGCCTCCCTGCTGCACCACCCGAACATCACCCGTGTCCTGGACTACCGCGAAATTGAGGGCACCGGCTACCTGGTGATGGAATATGTCGACGGCCAATCGCTGGCGGACGTGCTGGCCATCCACACAACCATCGCGCCGCTGCGGCTGTTGCCAATCCTGATCCAAGCTTCTTTGGGTCTGCACGCCGCCCACTCCGCTGGGGTGGTTCACCGCGACGTCAAACCGGGCAACATCTTGTTGGGGCCATCAGATCACGTCAAGCTGACCGATTTTGGGATTTCGGTAGCCCACGGCCAGTTGGCTCTGACCGATGCCGGCAAGGTGATGGGCACCGCCCAATACTTGGCCCCGGAACAGGCGCTGGGCAATCCAGCTACACCGGCCGGGGATTTGTATTCGCTGGGTGTGATTGCCTACGAGGCGTTGGTGGGCCACCGGCCGTTCCGCGGCTCCAACTACGTGGCGATCGCGTTGGCGCAGGTCAACGAACAGCCGCCGCCGTTGCCCGGATCGGTGGAACGGTCCTTGGCCAGTTTGGTGATGCGTCTGTTGGAGAAGGACCCCGGTGCCCGCCCGGCCGATGGCGCCGAACTGGCCGGCCTGTTTGGCGAGGTCCTGGAAACCCACCGGCATTTGACCGGCTTGCTGTTGGCGACCCGCCAGGGCGGTACTTCCACCCGCTTGTTGCGAGCCGAGCGCGGCGAAGACGTACCGGACACCGCTGAGCAGGCCGTGGTAGCGGCGGACCGGGAGCTGTCCGTGCCGGTCACTACCCCAGCGCCGGTGGTTCAGCTGTCCGCCGTCAGTGAGGCGGCCACCCATCCCGGTTTGCCGGCCGATGCCGCGCCCCTACCGGCCGCCACCGCAAACGTTGGTGAATCTGCCGCCGGCCAGGCCGGTCACCAGGTGGCGGCAGCCGACCATGACTCGGTTCACGCCGGCGAAGATCACGGCCATCAGCCGCCCGGCGGGGCGGCGGTTGACGGCCAGGACAACCGGCCGGGCCGGCCGGCACCGGAGGGTGCTGCCCGGGCCGTGTCCCACCGGGCAGCCCGCCCGGTGGTTCCGCCGCGGGATGCTTCCCAACGGCCGGTGCCTCACGCGCCCAGCCGGCGGCGGCCGCAAATCGCCCACGATCCGCATGCGCCGTTGGCTTCGCCGGTGACTCATTTTGAATCCTTGCCAACCGCCCATGAAGTGGTTCAACGGTTCCCCAGCCCCACAGCTGCGCCGCTGGCGCCGTTGGACACCTCCAACCAAACCCGGCCCAAAGGCGGCATCAGAGACTGGATTGCACCGGTCCTGGTCGCCATAGGGCTGATCATCATAATCGTAATAGGGCTGATCACAGCCATAAACGCAAGCGAGAGCCCGTCCGGTCAAGTTGCACCGGATGGGTCGGTTTTCGCCGCCACGGCGCAGACCGCAATAATTGTTAGCACCACTGCGCCGCAGACCGGCGCATCGACAGAAGGGTAGACCGGTGGCGGACCTAACTCCACGGATCCTTGCTGGCCGCTATGAGGTTGGCGAGTTGATTGGCCGCGGCGGCATGGCTGAAGTGCATGTCGGCCGAGACACACGCCTTGGCCGCACGGTGGCGATCAAGTTGCTGCGCTCAGATTTGGCGCGCGACCCAGCCTTCCAAACCCGCTTCAGGCGGGAAGCGCAGGCTGCGGCATCGCTCAACCACCCGGCCATCGTGTCGGTCTATGACACGGGCGAGGACCTGGTGACGGACGCCCAAGGTGTGACCCACCATGTGCCGTTCATCATCATGGAATACGTTGAGGGCCACACCTTGCGCGAATTGATGCGCGATGACGCGGCCCTGCCGATCGATGAGGCAACCGATATCACCATCGGCGTGCTGTCTGCTCTGCAATACGCCCACCATGCCGGCATTGTTCACCGCGACATCAAACCGGGCAACATCATGTTGACGGTGACCGGCCAGGTCAAGGTTATGGACTTCGGCATTGCCCGGGCTCTGGCTGAAACCTCTGACGCGGTCACCCAAACTCAAGCCGTGATCGGTACCGCCCAGTACTTGTCTCCCGAACAGGCTCGCGGCGAGAACGTCGACGCTCGCTCCGATCTCTACTCGACCGGTTGCGTCCTGTTCGAGTTGTTGACCGGCCGGCCGCCGTTCGTGGGGGATTCGGCCGTGTCCGTCGCCTACCAGCACGTCCGCGAGCGGGCCGTGCCGCCTTCGACCTTCGCGCCGGATGTGCCGCCCGCGTTGGACCAGGTGGTGATGAAGGCCCTGGCCAAGGACCGCGACCAGCGGTATTCGACCGCCTCGGAGTTCCTGGCGGATCTGCAGACGTTCAAGCACGGCGGCGCCGTGGGCGCGCCGGTTGTGGCGGCCGCCATGGCGCCAACCGCGGAGGCGACCCAGGTGATCGCGCCCGCGCCCATCCCCACGCCCATCGCGGCCAGCTATCCGCCCGCCGCCGCGGCCCACGGGACCGCGTCCTTTGAGAACGCCGGCATCCTGCCCCCGTCTGACGTGGTCGAAGAAGAAGAGGAAGAGGCCCGCGCCCGGCGCAAGAAGCGGATCATCATCTGGTCCATTGTGGGCGGGGTGGTTGCGATTGCCGTCATTGTGGGCCTGATCATGCTGTTGAACGGGGACAAGGAGCCGCCCGTCGGGCCGCCCACTGGCGCCACGCAGGTGACGGTCCCGGAGGTGCCCGAATCGCGGACCGTTGAGGATTCTGTCAAGGCGTTGGAGGACGCGAAGCTGAAGGCTGAGCCGGGCAAGGCGGAAGCCAGCGTCGATGTGCCGAAGGACCAGGTCATCCGGTTCGATCCGAAGTCGGGCGAGAAGGTCGACCGGGGCGCCACGGTGAAGTACATCGTCTCGCTGGGTCCGGACGCGGTGACCATCCCGCCAACTGAGGGCATGACCCAGCCGGAGGCTTTGGCGGCGCTGGCGGACGCCGGGCTGAAGGTGGCGGCCGAAACGAAGACGGTCAACCACGCCACCGTGCCGGTGGACCGCGTGGTGGGCACCGAGCCCGGGGTCGGCTCGCAGGTCAACGGCGGCGATGAGGTGGTGCTGCTGATCTCGAACGGCAAGACCACCGTGCCGGACTGCGCCGGCAAGACCCGCGATGAGTGCACCAAGCTGGTCCAGGACGCGGGGTTGACCCCGTCCGTCTCGGAGGAGGAATCCGATCAGGAGCCGGGCAGCGTGATCCGGACGGAGCCGGGCGCCAATTCGACGGTGGATCAAAAGGCCTCCGTCAGCATTGTGGTGGCCCGCGCCGCTGAGACTCAGACCCTGCCGGACATGACCGGATGGGACGCGAGCCAGGCGCGCAGCTGGCTGGACGGCGCCTCCATGGTTGTCAATGAGAGGCAGGAGACGTCCACCGCTCAGGACTCGGGCAAGGTGACGCGCACCGATCCGGCGTCCGGCGCCGCGCTGAAACGGGGCCAAACGGTCACCATCTGGGTCTCCACGGGCCCAGGGCCAACCCCGCCCAGCCAAAACCCGTAGTCCGGGGGCCCTGGGGCGGCCCTCAGGAAGTGGCTTGGAGGCCCGCGGCCAGGGTGGCCGCCC
>JAIRTF010000320.1 GCA_031255075.1 Bifidobacteriaceae bacterium
CGGACACCAAAGCCGGGCGGCCTAGAGGATGACGGCACCGAGGGCGAAAGCCAGGGCCACGGCGCCGGCTATGGTCAGCACGCCGGGGATCATGAACGGGTGGTTGAAGACAAACCGGCCGATGCGCGTAGAGCCCGTTTCATCCATCTCCACGGCGGCGATCAGCGTGGGGTAGGTCGGCAGCACAAACAAACCGGAGACAGCCGCGAAGGAAGCCACCACTCCGATAGTCGGCACGCCCATGGCGATGGCCGTCGGGACCAGCGCCTTGGCAGTCGCGGCCTGGGAATAGAGCAACGCCGAGGCGAAGAACAGCACCACTGCCAACAGCCATGGCTGGGAAGCCAACACGTTGCCGGCCAAGTCCATGATGGCGGCCTCGTTGTGGTTCACAAAAGTGGTCCCCAGCCAGGCCACACCCAACACACACACGCTGGCTGACATGCCGGAACGGAAGGTTGAGGTACTGGCAACCTTGGCGGCCTCGAACCGGCCTACCATCACTATCACGGTGGCCACGGCCAGCATGGTGATCATGATTCCCTCAGTCCGCGGAATCCACGGGTCTTTGATCCAACCGACCGAAGGGCTGATGATGGTTGCGTAAGCCATCACGCAAATGATTCCCGCCAAGAAGATCAAGACCGAGGCGCGGGCCCCTTTGGGGGGCTCGAAATCGGTGGCGCCGCGGTGTTTGATCATCCCGGCCGCCAGACGGCGTTGGTATTCCTCGTCCTGTTCCAGTGGCTTGCCCAGCCGGGCCGCCACAAAGGACACCGCCACCACCGCGATCAGCGAGGACGGTATGGCCACCGCCAACAGTTGGAGGTAGCTGACGCCTTTCGGTTCCAGCAGGTCTGCCATCAGCACGGTGGCGGCGCTAACGGGCGATGCCGTGATAGCCACCTGCGAGGACACCACCGAGATTGACAGCGGCCGCGAGGGACGGACTTTGTTTTCCTTGGCGACCTCCGCGATGACCGGCAAAGTGGAGAAGGCGGTGTGACCGGTGCCGGCCATCAGGGTCATGAAATAGGTGATCAGCGGCGCGTAGAGGGTCACCCGGTTGGGCTTCTTGCGGAGCAGTTTGTCCGCCAGGGCCACCAACCATTCAAGGCCGCCGGCCATCTGCATGGCGGAGATGGCCGCGATCACCGACATGATTATGCCGATCACATCAAATGGGATGTCAGCGAATTTGACTGGCACGCCCAGGACGCCCAGAGCCAAAACGCCCAACCCACCGGCCATGCCGATGGCTACCGAACCAAGCCGCGCCCCCAGAAAGATCGCGACCAACACAACCGCCAACTCAACCCAGACCATGCGCCAGGTCCCTTCTGCCGTGAGGCGGCCGGGTGTTAGAGGGTTTGACCTCTGAACACCAGCAGCTTGTCCAACTGCTCCGCACTCAAATAGCCATGTTCCAAGACCACCTGCCTGACCGACTTCCCTGTCGCAGCGGCTTCCTTGCCAATTTCATCGCCCAGGTGATGTCCAAGGACCGGATTCAGGTAAGTTACCAGTCCAATCGAGTCCCGCACATACCCCTTGGTCACTTCGGCATTGACCTCGATGCCGTCAACGCAGTAAACCCGCAGGGTCTTGGCGGCGTTGCCGAGCAGGTGGATCGATTCCATGGTGGCCTGGGCAATAACCGGTTCGAAAGCGTTGAGTTGAAGCTGGCCGGCTTCAGCCGCCATGGTGACTACCAGGTCGTTGCCGATCACTTTGAAAGCCACCTGGTTGACCACTTCCGGGATGACCGGGTTGACCTTGGCCGGCATGATTGACGAACCGGCCTGGCGCTTCGGCAGCCGCAGTTCACCCAGGCCCGCCCGCGGCCCGGAAGACAACAACCGCAGGTCATTGGAGATCTTTGACAGCTTCACGGCGATCCGTTTGAGGGCGCCGTGGCCGGAAACGTAAGCCCCGCAATCCGAGGTCGCCTCGATCAGGTTGGGTGAGGACACCACCGGGTATCCCGACACTTCCGCCAAAGCCGCCACCGCCATGGCCGTGTAGCCAGGCGGGGTATTGACCCCGGTGCCGATGGCCGTGGCACCTAGGTTGACTTCCAGCAGCAACTGGGCCATGGCCTTGGAATGCTTGCGTTCTTCGGCGATCAGCACACCGAAGGCCCCGAATTCTTGGCCTACCGTCATTGGCACCGCGTCCTGCAACTGGGTGCGGCCCATCTTCAAGATCTCCGCGAACTGTTGGGCTTTGGTTTCGAAGCTGGTCTGCAGCAGGGCCAGTTCGGTCTCCAAGTCCTCCAAGTCCAACAAGGTGGCCAGGCGCAGGGCCGTGGGATACGAGTCATTGGTTGACTGGGACATATTGACGTCATCATTTGGTGAGATGGCGCCGTAGTCGCCCTTGGGACGGCCCATCGATTCGAGGGCCAGGTTGGCTATCACCTCGTTGACGTTCATGTTGGTGGAGGTGCCGGCGCCGCCCTGGAAAATGTCGATTGGGAACTGTTTGTCGAAGGAGCGGTCGTGGATCAGCTGTTGACAGGCACCGATGATGGCCACCGCTTTACCCACCGGTAGTACGCCCGCTTCCCGGTTGGCCGTGGCAGCGGCCTGCTTGACCATGGCCAGGGCCTTGATCAGGTTGGGGTGCCGGCCGATGGCGTGCCCCGAGATCTGGAAGTTCTGCACGGCTCGCGCGGTGTTGATGCCGTAATACGCCTCAGCCGGAATTTCGAGTTGCCCAATCAGATCCTTTTCGATTCTGACGGCATGCTTTTTTGTGCCCATTGCGTGAGCCTAGCGCAGGGTCACGGTTGCCGGAACTATTTGGCCCACTGGGCGGTTCCTGGGAGGAGAAGCGTCTTGGATTAGCGCCTGATTCAGGTGGTCTTGGCGGCCCGGGCCGCGGCTGTGCGGCGGTGGACCAGGTAGACGGTCACGCAGATCAAGATGGCCACTGTTTGGATGGTGGCCACCGCCAACATGGGCGAGGCGGCAGCCATCGCGGCGATGGCCGCGAACACCGCCAAACCACCAGCGGCGTAGACCGCTCCCCACATCAACCAGCCCGGCACGGCCGCCAGCGTGTAACGCCACCAACGCCAGCCAATCAGCCCAGCAGACAGGTTGACGGCCGTTTGGAACCCAACGGTCAGGAAGCTGACTGGGATCAGCGGCCAGCCCCACCGTTCCAGCTTGTCCCGGGCTTTGGCCGCTCCCTCAGAAGCTAAGCGTTGAGCCCAGCTGGCTCGCAGCACACCGGCTCTGACCAGCCGGCCAACCCAGTAGGTGCACTGGGAGCGCACCATGGCCACAATCGTCAGACAGATGAAGGCGATGGCGAAGGGCTGCGACATGATCCACCGAACCACGCGCCTAGCCTACCTGCGACCGCCCGCTCCCTGCTTGCGCCGGTGGCGGAACGGTCAGCCGCTGCAGGGCCCTTCGCCCGGCTGCGGTTGGCCTGGCCAAGCGAACGGATTCAGCGCTTGCGTTTGGTCCGTACCCGGACCGAAATCTGGATTGGGGTGCCCGTGAAATCGAACGATTCGCGCAGTGAGCGTTCAATGAACCGGCGGTAGGGCGCCTC
>JAIRTF010000322.1 GCA_031255075.1 Bifidobacteriaceae bacterium
GAGGCATTGCAGAACCTGGACCAGGACTTGCAGGCCGGCTTGGAACCGTTCCGGGGCGCCACCATGGTTACTACCCATGCCGCCTTCCGTTACTTCGCGGAGCGCTACGGGTTGCAACAAATCTCGGTTTCCGGCATTGATCCAGAAGCCGAACCAAGCCCGGCACGCATCACCCAAGTTCGCGACCAAATCAAAGACCTGCCCGTCAAGACCATCTACTTTGAAGACCAGGCCTCCCCCAAGACCGCTGAGACCCTGGCCCGAGACCTGGGCATGACGACCAGCATGCTCAACCCGGTTGAAACCGACGCCGGCGGCGACTACCTCAGCGCCATGCAAGCCAACCTGACTGCCCTAACCGAGGGACTGGTGAAACCTTGAACCAGCCTGCCGTTTCCGTGGTAGACCTGGGCGTGACACTAGGTGGCCATCGGATTCTGGAAGACATCAGCTTCTCCATCTCCCCTGGCCAAACCGTGGGCCTGTTCGGTGCCAACGGCTCTGGCAAGTCAACCCTGGTCAGAGCCCTGCTCGGACTGATACCCGTAGCCGCCGGGCGGGCCGAATTGTTCGGTGCTGCGCCAGGGCGCAAACTCCCCTGGGCCAAGGTGGCCTATGTGCCCCAGGCATCCCCGGCCGGGGCTGGCGTGCCAACCTCAGCCTTGGATGTGGTGCAGGCCGGCCTGCTGACCGGTTGGCGGCCATGGCCCTCCCGCGGATCCAAAGCACGGGCTCTGCAAGCCCTGGCAGCTGTTGGCCTAGAGGACCGCGCCCGCGACACCTTGAAGAACTTCTCCGGCGGTCAACGCCGTCGCGTGCTGTTGGCCCGGGCATTGGTCAGGCAACCGAGCCTGTTGATCATGGATGAACCGCTGGCCGGAGTGGACGCCGCCTCGGCCGAAGCCCTGGTGGACGCGCTGGCCGCCACCCCGGACTTGACCTGCTTGGTGGTGCTGCACGAACCGGGACCGTTTGAGCGGTACCTGACGCGCGGCATCGTCCTAGAAGACGGACAGATCGTGGCCGATGGCCCCCTGGCCGAGGTCCGCCCACAGGTGACCGATCACCACCACCATCACGATCCGGCCGGCCCACACCGTTCCCACACACCGGAACTGGCCGCACCGCATGAGATTGGTGACCACCGATTGGAGGAGCGGCCATGAGCCAATACTGGGACTACTGGGCCCGGGCGCTGAGCGACCCGCTCATCCAAAGAGCCCTGCTGGTGGCGCTGTTGGTAGGCGCCGCCGCGCCACTGGTTGGCACCTACCTGGTACAGCGGCGGTTGGCGCTGCTGGGAGACGGCATTGGCCACGTGGCTCTGACCGGTGTGGCACTGGGTTGGCTGATTGGCGCCGGCATGGGTCTGGCGCCCGGCACCCTGGCCATTCCCGGCGCGGTGGTCGCCTCGGTTCTGGGAGCGGTGATCATTGAACTTGTCCGAGCCTCGGGGCGGACCTCCGGGGACTTGGCCTTGGCGTTGATGTTCTACGGCGGCATAGCCGGCGGTGCCGCGTTGATCAAAGTGGCCGGCGGCACCTCCGCCACGCTGGTGGCTTACCTGTTCGGCTCGCTGTCCACCTTGGCGCCGTCCGATGTCGCCATCAGCGCCACCCTGGGATTGCTGATCTTGGCGGTTGGTCTGACCACCCGCTGGGCCCTGTTCGCCGCCGCCTCCGATGAAGACTTCGCCAAGGCCAGCGGCGTCCCGGTCCGGTTCTGGAACGTGCTGAGCGCCGCGCTGGCCGCGCTGACGGTCACCGTGTCGATGCGCGTGGTTGGGCTGCTGCTGGTCAGCGCCCTGATGATTGTGCCGGTGGCCGTGGCCCAGCTCGGTTCGCGCTCGTTTTGGCGGACGATGGCGCTGGCCTCGGTTCTGGGGGCGGCTGCCGGTGGGGCGGGGTTGATGATCGCCTACTGGTATGACTTGCCGCCAGGAGCTAGCATCGTTTTGCTGGCCATCGCACTGTACGCGTTGGCTGCGGCCGCCAGACCCCTAGTTGACCGAATGAGGAGTGCCCGGCAGTGACCCAACGCATCACCAAAGCCCGCCTGGCGGTTCTTCAAGCGCTGCGCGAAGCCGGCGCCTTCCGCTCCGCGCAGGCGCTCTACCACGAGTTGGCCCTGGCCGGCCGCCCGGTCAGCCTGGCCACCGTCTACCGCAACCTCCAAGCCTTGGCCGCTGAAGGGCAAATCGATCAAGTCCGGGTAGAGGGCGCCGAGGCGCTTTACCGGGTCTGCGAACAAGAAGGCCACCACCATCACGTGGTTTGCCGGTCTTGTGGGCGTTCTTCAGCGGTCACCGGACCGGACTTTGAGAACTGGGCCCACCAGGTGGCCAAAGCAGCCGGCTACTGCGACATCCGCCACGCTTTGGAGATCACCGGGCTGTGCGCGGCCTGCGCTTAGATCGGTCAGAATCCTCTGGAGACACAGAAGTGATTGTCTTCTGGGTCCATCAACACCACCCAGCTGAATCCGGGCGTTTCGTGACGGCGCAGCACCCGCGCCCCCAACTGTTGTAGCCGGGCGATGTCCTTTTCCACGTCGTGGCTGGCCATGTCCAGGTGAACACGATTCTTCCCGGGGGTTGGATCGGCCACGTATTGGAATCCCAGGGTCAAGCCACCGCCTTTGACCATCACGAAATCGGCGCCGCTTTCGTGGACCTCGCCGTCTATGGCCTTGGCCCACCAGCCTGCCAGCTCTGTTGGAGCCAGGGAGTCGAACGTCACCATTGATACCCGCATAGCTAAAGACCCTACGTCGCCAATTCGGTGCGGTCATGGGCCCTATTGGGCATTTCAATCACCTGGACGGCGCAGTCCTACTGGCCAGTTGGTTGAAGGCCGGCCTCAGGCCCGGCCATACCGCCGCTCGCGAGTCCCATATTGGTCAATGGCGGACCACAGGTCTTGTCTGGTCACATCCGGCCACAGCTTGTCGGTGAAGACCAGTTCCGCGTAGGCGGCTTCCCAGATCAAGAAGTTTGACAGCCTGGCTTCGCCAGAGGTCCGCCAAAACAGGTCCACGTCTGGAGTGCTCATAGCTTGGCTGAGGGAGGCTTCGCTGAGCGCCGCCGCCCCGCCTTGTTCCATCACCGATTTGGCGGCCGAAATGATCTCGGCCCGGCCGCCATAGTTGACGCACAGCACCAGTTGGAGGCCTGTGTTGTTGACGGTCAGCTGCTCCGCTTCACGCAGTTCCCGGATCACCGAAGGCCACAGCCGTTCAGCTTGGCCGGCCCAACGGACCCGAACATTCCATGAGTGGAACAGGTCCCGCCGGGCGCGCAGCACGCGCCGTGAATAGCCCATCAGAAAGCGAACCTCTGATGGTGAACGCCGCCAGTTCTCAGTTGAGAAAGCGTAGACGCTGAGCCATTCGACGCCCGCTTCGATGGCGCCGGCCACCACCTCCACCAGGGCTTCCTCCCCGGCCCGGTGACCTTCGGTGCGGGGCAGTCCGCGTTCTTTGGCCCACCGCCCGTTGCCATCCATCACCACCGCAACATGGCGGGGAACCACGCCCGGCGGCACTGCTCCGGGTGCCGGCGCCTGCGGGTGGTCCATGTTTTGACCATACCAAGACCCGGCGCCGACCTGCCGAAAGCTGACCGGCGGCACTGGCCAAGACGGCCTGTCACCAAACCGGACCCTATTGAAGCGGCACTGCCTGGCAACAAAACTGCAGGCTTCGGCTGGTAGAAATCATTGACAATTCCGGCTTTGGGGTTATGCGGAATGGCCGCGGGCAATAGAGTCAACCTAATGGTTCGCTCCCCCCTGTCGAATTCCCGGGCGCCCAAATCAGCCCTCGGGCATTTGCGGGCGCCCCAAGGCCGAACGGGGCGACTGATCTGTTTGGCCGCTGCGGCCACCCTGGCCGCCGCTGCTTGCACCCCTGGCGGCGCCTCGCCCATGGGCGGCGGCTCCCGGTCCGGTGACGACCCTTTGGTCACCAAAGCTCTGCCTCCAGACGTGCCGGGGTTGACTTCTTTGGCCGATGGCGCCGCCATCCCCCCAGAATTGATTCCCGGCTACCTGCCGCCCACCGATATGGGTGGTGGCCGCTTCAGCCGGCCCCTAAAGGACACCAATGGCACTATCGAATGGTGGGTGACGGGCCAAAACGACCCTTCGGTGGAGATCAATTGGGGCGACCCGGCGGCCTATAGTGACGTGCCCGGTGTTTTCACCTTCCGCGGCGCCAACTACCGTTCTTCGCCGGCCTATGGCACACCCACTGTCACCCAAAAGCAGTTGCAGATCGAATGGACCCACCCGATTGGCCGGGTCGAAGCCTATGACTCCATCTGGCCGGGCGCCGGTTGGACCGGGCAACCGCTACTGGTCAACTGGCCGGCGGCCACCAAACAAGCCATGGGTTTCCCGGATAGCCTGGTCGCCCAAGATGATTTTGTTGAGGTCATCTACCCGGTCTTCGATGGCCATGTCTACCGCCTGGACATGGCCACCGGCCAACCCACCAAACCAGCCATGCAGGGCACCTGTCCGTTCAAGGGCACCGGTTCGGTTGATCCGCGCGGCTACCCGCTGTTGTACGCCGGTCAAGGGTTGCCAGACATCAATGGCGAAGATTGCCCCTGGCGCTACCGGGTGTTCGATCTGATCCAGAACCGCCAGGTGACCACCTGGAACGGGTCAGACCCAGACGCGCCCAGGTCCGGTTGGGGGGCTTTTGATTCTTCCGCCTTGGTGGACAAGACCAGCGGCTATCTGCTGGAAACCGGTGAGAACGGCCTGATCTACAAGGTGGCTCTGGCGGCCCAGTTTGATGCCGCGGCCGGTTCGGTCTCAGTTACTCCAAGCTTCGCCAAACTGGCCTACAAAACCTCTCTGTCCACCCGGATGGGCATCGAGAGCTCCCCCGCCGCCTACCGCAACCTGTTGTTCACCCAAGACAATGACGGCATTTTGGCCGCCTGGGATGCCATCACCTTGACCAACATTTGGGCCCGAGCCGTCGGGGATGACGCCGACGCGACCATCTTGGTGGAACCGAAAATCGGCGAAGTGGGCGCCTA
>JAIRTF010000088.1 GCA_031255075.1 Bifidobacteriaceae bacterium
CGACGGTTGATCCGGGCAGTCATCGTGTGGTGGTGACTGGTCTGATGTCTGGCACGGTGGAGACTTCGTTTGTGATCCAAGGCGCCGGCACCGGCGGCCAGGGCGGCACTGGTGGTCAAGGTGGTTCTGGTGGTCAGGGTGGAACGGGTGGCCAGGGCAGTGGTGGTGGTCAGTCTGGTAGTGGTGGTTTGCCGTTCACTGGTGCTCAGGCCCCACTGATCATCGGCACAGCTGGTTTGGTGTTGTTGCTGTTGGGTGGTCTGTTGGTGGTAGTGGTACGCCGCCGCTGCGAGCCGTAACCTTTCTAGGCCGCTGGTGGGGTGTTGGGCTAACGCCCCACCAGCCCGCTCTTGGCGCGGCATCGCCCACCGGGCGAACTCGGTTCACCGGCTGGCCTTTGCAGGTGCTGAGCCGCCGGGCGCACCCAGCGGATTGCTGACATCGACCGAGCATGCTAGTCAATGGCGCGCGGTCAAGAGCCTAAGGCTTGGGCGGATTCGACGGGTGACTGCTAGTACCTGAGGGGGCGTGGCCAATACTTGCCCCGCCTATCGCGGTACCCTCAAAACTATACCGAAAATAGTATAGTTTTGAGTATGACGATACGGGAGCGGCTCTGGGAGGCAGCGCTAGACCAGTATGGCTACGTCACCTCGGGTGACGCAGCGCGACTCAACATCCCCGATGGAGAACTGCCCAAGTTGGCAGCCAGGAGGAAACTAGTGCGAGTTGCCCAGGGCGTGTATCGCTTCCCAGAGTTCGCCGTCAGCCCCAACGATCAGCTAATGGAAGCCGTGCTCTGGACGCGCGACCCACTGGCAGCACTTAGTCACGAGAGCGCGCTCGACGCATACGAATTGTCAGATGTGAACCCTGACGTGATCCATGTGACCGTCCCCAGGCGGAAGAACCCGATCAGGCGCAACAACATGCCTGCAGAGTATGTGATCCACTACCAAGACCTTGAACCTGGTCAGCGGGGCTGGTGGGAGCAGATCCCCACCGTCGCGCCCGCGACAGCCATTGATCAGGCGATGCTGACGACGGCACGGCCCGATCTGATTCGACAGGCTATCGACCAGGCATTGTCTCGTGGCCTGATCAACAGAGCTACTGCCGCCAGGCAGCGCAAGGCTCTGAGAGAGGCTTTCACATGATGTACGAGTTACCTGCCGAAGAGCGCCCCCTACCCTCCGCCCGAATGCTCGACCAGTGGGTACGTGATGCTCGAGACTTGACCGGCGGCGTAGAGAAACGCATCGGCTGGATGCTGGCTTCTACCATTGTGATCGCCGCGTTGCAGCGCGCGATCGCCGACGATCAGCAGCCGCTGTTCCTGTTAAAGGGGGTCTCTACCTGGAGTTGCGCCTTGGCCTGAAGGCCCGCGCGACCAAGGACGTGGACACGCTTTTCCGAGGAACAGCGCAGGATTTCGAGACAGCTGTCGACCAGGCGCTGAGCGAGCCGTGGGGGCCGTTCGTGCTGGAGCGAACAAACCTGGAGCGGATAGCGAAGGCGCCACGCTTGATCAAGCCGTACCGTTTCGCTGTGAAGCTTGGTGTTCGCGGCAAGACCTGGCGTCGAGTCCAGGTGGAAGTGTCATTCCCCGAAGGCAACATCGGCGCCTTGACGGTTCCTGTCGCCGCACCCGCGGTGGGCTATTTTGGCGTTGAGACTCCCGATCAGGTGGTGGCGATCGCAATGGACTACCAGGTGGCGCAGAAAATGCACGCTGCTTCCGACCCGGACGCGCCGCCCGACGTCGTCAACGAGCGCGTCCGCGACATCGTTGATCTTGTGCTCATCAGCACCTACTTCTATGCCGATGGCGCTGCTCCAGCAAGCCTGAAGTCCGCCTGTCTAGACGTGTTCGATGCCCGCGCGGCGGAGGCAATCAAAATGGGGAAAGCGCCTAGGCGATGGCCGCCCACGTTCGTGTCCAACGCTAGCTGGGAACGCGCCTATCCACGGCTCGCGGAAGAGGTGGGCTTGGTCCCCACCCTTGAGGAAGCTGTTGCGCTCGTTCAAGAATGGGTGGCCCAGATCGACAAGAGCGAATGGTCCTCGGGTCAGGAACTCCCTCCGGTGCAGTTAAGGGATGGGGGAGAGGGCTTGGGCTAGGGCCGATTCGACGGTTGATTGCCAGTGGCGGGAGGATGCCAGGGCGGCGGTGAAGAAGGAACTGGCATGGGTGTGCCCCAGGTAGGTGATGGCGGTGGTGTCCACACCCGCGTCCCGCAGGCGGTTGGCGTAGGCCTCGCCATCGCCGCGCAACAGATCATGCTGAGCGGTCAGAATCAGGGCTGGTGGGAGGCCCGCCAGGTCCGGCGCCAGCAGCGGCGAGGCATAGGGTTCGCGGAGCTTGGCGCGCGGTTGAGGCCCAAGATAGGCCTTGGCCACGCCACGCAAACCCAGTTTCACCAGTACCGGGGGTATGCCCAGGCCGCGGCCGGCGCGCAGGTTGAGATGACGGCCAGTCAGGTCCAGTGCCGGGACTTCAAGAACTTGCAGATCGATTTGCGGACCGCCCCGGTCCCGGGCCATCAAAGCGGTGGCGGCCGCCAGGTTTCCGCCAGAAGACATGCCGCCCACAGCTAGGCGTCCGGCGGTGGCACCCAAGCTGGGGGCGTGGTCAGCCAGCCAGGTCAGCGCCGCGTAGCCCTGTTCGGCGGCGGTTGGATAGGGATACTCCGGTGCCAGGGCGTAGTCCACGCCCACCACCAGGATGTCCGCCCGGACGGCCCGCGCCCTCCAAGCCCGGTCCACGCCAGGGAAATCCAGGCTGCCTTGGCGGAACGCCCCACCGAAGAAGGCCAGGTAGGCGCCGCGCGGCCGCGGCCGGCCATCGCGCCAACTGGGTGGACGGTAGAGACGCAGGTGCAGATCGGGTCCCGGGCAGGGGATGGTCACGTCTTCAGTCCAGGCGTCTGGTGCCTCGGCATAGGCCTCGGCGGCCAGCCTTTGGTCAATCTCGAGGGCTTGGGCGCGCCAGGCGGCGGGTTCGGTGGGGGCCTTGCCGTGCGGCTTGGCCAGTGCTTCCAGCCGGCGAATCTCAGGATCTACGGTCATCGTGGTTGCCTCTCATCAGACACTCCAATATAGGCTCAGCCTCTATCGAAGTCCTTCGATTAGTTGTTGACAGCGTACGCCAGCTTCGATTAGCATCGCAAGTGACCCGGCATCGACCGCCGGCCGGAAGCCCCACGGGAGCCAGTCCCACCGGGACTCAACACCGGGCATCCGGAGCCAACCAAACAGGAGACAACAATGACGTTTATCCAGACCAAATCCAAAACCCGGGCGGCCCGGCGCCGCCGAATCACGACTTTGACCGCCCTGACAATCATTGCCACGATGGCCCTACCAGCCTGTTCGCCAGGGTCCTCGTCCAACCAGAGCGGCGGCAAAGGTGAACTGACCATCGCCTCGCAATCGGATCCGGGCACGCTGGATCCAGCTCTGATCAACCAAGCCGCTCAGTGGTTCACCGATCTGGCCTATTCGCCGCTCATCCAAACCGCCTCCGACGGCACCACCCGGCCAGGGCTGGCCACCGAATGGGGCTACGTCGGCGAAGGTAACACCGTCTTTGAGTTGACCCTCCGGGAGGGCGTGAAGTTTGCCGATGGCGGCGAGCTGACTGCCGAAGGCGTGGTCAAGCACCTCGAATACGTCAAGAACGCGGGCGGTCAGCTGGCCGCTTCCATGGCCGCCTTCGATCAGATGGAGGCAATCGGTCCGCTGCAGGTCCGGATCACCTTGTCCCAGCCCAACCCGGAGTTGGTCTACCTGTTCGCCCAGTCAGGCGTCGGCATCACGCAGATCATCTCCCCGGACGGCTTGGCCAACACCACCAAGTTGGGCACCGAAACCCACGGCGCCGGGCCTTATGTGCTCGATGCCGCCGCCACCATCACCGGGGATTCTTACGTCTACACCCCCAACCCCAACTACTGGAACCCAGAGGGCATCCATTGGGACAAGGTCACCGTCAAGGTGATCCCGAACATCAACTCGGTCCTCAACGCCCTGATCACCGGTCAGGCGGACTTCGCCCAAGGCGACTTCACCACCGCAGCGGCCGCCAAGGATGCTGGTTTGACCACGCACTTTGTGCCGCAAGTGTTCCATGGCTTGGCGTTGAATGACCGCGACGGAACCTTACTGCCGGCCATGGGGGATATCAGGGTTCGCCAAGCCATCAACTACGCCCTGGACCGGGAAGCCATCGCCGCAGCGTTGCTCGGCGAAACCGGCATCCCCACCACCCAGACCGTCAACGGCGTTGGCTACGTGCCTGAACTGGACAACTACTATCCCTATGATCCGGATAAGGCTCGCTCTTTGCTGGCTGAAGCCGGCTATGCCGACGGCTTGCAAATCCCCACTTTGTCTACGCCTTTCGCCAGCGGCGACCTGGTTACTCAAGCCATTGCCGGCCAGTTGTCAGAAGTGGGCATTGAGTTGGTGGTGCAATCAGTGGCGGACGCCAACGAGTTCTTCAACCTGATGGCCACGGGGGAGGCCCCGGCCGCCTGGATTGGTTTCGGCTCCATGCCGATGTACCTAGAGGGAGTCAATCTGTTCATGCCAGGCGCCCTGTTCAACCCGTTCCAGACGGAAGACGCGCAGCTCACCGCCCTATACGACCAGCTGACGGTGGCCGCTCCGGATGAAGTTGAAGGTATAGCCCAGCAGATCGAAACCCGCCTGGTGGAAATGGCTTGGTTCGCACCGGTGGCGTGGATGCCGCTCGGTCAATACGCCACCGCCAAACTGGACCCTGAAGCTGTCACCACGACCACTGGTGCCAGCCCGCTGGTGGCGATCATCGACCTGAAACCGGCCGCCAAGTAGGCCACCACCAGTCCGGCGGGGAGGCCGGCGGCCCCTCCGGCGGCTGCCCGGGTGCGCGCCATCGACCACCCGGGCAGCCCTGCCGGAGCACACGCAAAGCTCCACCAGGCCTGACCGGCGCCGACTCAACTCGGCCGCCTCCCAGCAAGATCCGCCGCGCCAAGGCGCCCCGGGGCCCAGAACACCCATAACACTCCACACCTTAGAAAGGCCACCCCATGGTTCGCTTGCTGCTTCGCTGGCTCGTGACCTCCGTCTTGCTGCTATTTGTGGTCTCAGCGCTGACATTTGTGCTGATCTCCTTCGCCCCGGGCGATGCCGCGCGCGCCATCCTCGGAGCCAAGGGAACCTCCGAACAGTACGCCGCACTGCGTCAAAGCTTGGGCTTGGATGATCCTCTGCCGGTGCGCTACTGGGAGTGGTTGCAAGGCGTTCTGCACGGCGATTTCGGTGCTTCGATCTTCTCCAACCAACCGGTCACGGAGATCATCGCCTCCCGCATCACACCAACGTTGACCCTGGTGATCAGTTCATTGCTGTTCTCCACGGTGGTTGGTGTGGCCCTGGGTGTGGCCAGCGCCAGGCGGCGCGGAGTGGGCAGCCGGTTGACGGATATCGTCTCATTGCTGGGCATCTCCATCCCCAACTTCTGGCTGGGCCTGGTGTTGGTGGCGGTCTTCGCGGTCAAGCTGGGCTGGCTACCCGCCACCGGCTACGTCCCGTTCGAGGCCGCCCCGACGGACTGGTTCAAGTCACTGGTCCTGCCGGTGGTCACCTTGGGTATAGGCGGGGTGGCGGTGATCTCCAAACAAACCCGGGATGCGATGAGCGCCCAGTTGGACGCGCCCTATGTGGCGGCCATGCGTGCCCAGGGTCTGCCGGAACGCTCAATTGTGTTCAAGCACGCGCTGAAGAATGCCGCCATCCCGGTCACCACAGTCATGGGGTTGATGTTTGTTGGGCTGTTTTCCGGCACCGTCCTGGTAGAAAACGTCTTCGCCTACCCGGGCTTGGGCCTGCTGGTAGTCAGGGCCACCGCCCAACATGACATTCCGGTGGTGGAAGGCGTGGCCATCACCTTCGCCATCTTTGTGGTGCTGGCCAACCTGGCGGTGGATCTGCTCTACGGATGGCTCAACCCGAAGGCGAGGCTGACATGAAAACCCTCAAACGTTTCGCCCGCCAACCGCTTGGCATGACGGCCGCCATTGTGGTCTTGGTGATCACCTTGGCCTGCCTGTTCGCCAACTTGATTGCCCCCTATGACCCGATCAAACAAGACCTGATGTCAGCCAACCAAATGCCGTCCGGGGCACACCTGCTGGGCACCGATTCATTGGGCCGCGACATTTTGTCCCGCCTGTTGTACGGCGGCCGGGTCACCCTGTCTGGATCGGTGGTAGCAGTCAGCGTGTTCACCGCCCTGGGCCTGCCGCTCGGCTTGATTGCCGGCTACTGGCGCGGTTGGTTGGACAAGATTCTGGGCCGCTTGGTTGAGGTCATCTTCGCCACCCCGGTGATTGTGATTCTGCTGGTGGTCCTCTCGGTTTTCTCCGCCAACCTGACCGCTGCGATGATCACCCTGGGAGTGTTGGGGTTCGGTTCGCTGTTCCGGGTGGTGCGCGCCTCAACTATGGCGGCCAGCGGCGAACTGTATGTCAAGGCCGCCCGTTCGGCTGGGCTGCGCGGCGGCACAGTGTTGCGGCGTCACATTCTGCCGAACCTGTGGGGCCAGGTGATTGTGCAGGTGGCCATCTTCGCGGCCTCCGCCATCTTGACCGAATCTGGTTTGGCCTTCTTGGGGTTTTCCATCAGGCCGCCTGATCCGAGTTGGGGCTCCATGATTGGCGAAGCCTCTGCTGTACTGTCCTCCCACCCGTACCAGTTGGCGCCACCAGGGGTGCTGATCGGCATTGTGGTCCTGTCTTTGGGTTTGGTGGGCGATGCCGCGCGCGACTTGGCCGCCGGACGCAACCGGGCATCGTTCCCGGCACGTTCCCGCCGCTCAGCGCCCAAGCCGGTGGCAACGCAGACCGCCGCTGCCGATTCTGCGGCGCCCATGACAGCTGAGTCCACCACCGATGCAGTCGACACGGCGGCGCCCAACGGGGCGCAGACCACCGGGACAGACAAGGTGGGCGCTGGACGCGGCATCGGCCAAGCAGAAGCCCTGGCGCTAGGCGAACCCAGCACCGGTGCGTTGCTTGAAGTTCGCGGCCTTTCGGTGGAGTTCACACCGCCAGGCGCGACCGTGGTGGAAGACGTGTCCTTTGATGTCCACCCGGGTGAGGTGCTTGGCATAGTTGGCGAATCCGGCTCTGGGAAAACCATCACAGCCCGGGCCCTGATTGCGCTGTTACCGGCTGGCGGGCAGATCTCGGCTGGATCAATTCGTTACCA
>JAIRTF010000117.1 GCA_031255075.1 Bifidobacteriaceae bacterium
GAATACAGCCCGGAGATCTTCATCGACACCGAAATGGACTTCGCCTTGGAGATTTGCGAAGCCGTCATGGACGTGTGGCAGCCCGGACCGGACCGGGAGATCATCCTGAACCTGCCGGCGACAGTGGAACGGGCCACGCCCAACGTCTATGCGGATCAGATCGAATGGATGAGCCGCAACCTGTCACGACGGGAGTTCATCGCGCTTTCGGTCCACCCGCACAACGACCGCGGCAGCGCCGTGGCCGCCGCCGAACTGGGCGTCATGGCCGGAGCCGATCGGGTGGAGGGTTGCTTGTTTGGCCAAGGCGAACGGACCGGCAACGTGGACTTGGTGACCTTGGGCATGAACCTGTTCAGCCAAGGCATTGACCCTCAGATTGACTTCTCTGACATCGACCAAATCCGGCGGACCGTGGAGCATTGCACCCGCATGGAAGTGCCGCCACGCACCCCCTACGGCGGCGACTTGGTGTACACGGCGTTCTCTGGTTCCCACCAGGACGCCATCAAGAAGGGCCTGGACCAGCGCGAAGCCGAAGCCCAACGCAAGGGTGTCGATGAACACACCATGACCTGGCAGATTCCCTATCTGCCGGTTGATCCGCGTGATGTGGGCCGTAACTATGAGGCGGTCATCCGCGTCAACTCGCAATCCGGCAAGGGCGGCGTGTCCTATCTGATCAAATCGGAAGGCCACCTGGACCTGCCCCGGCGGCTCCAAGTGGAGTTCTCCCGGGTGATCCAAGCCCAAACTGATGCCACCGGCCTGGAGATGACCGCAGACGAACTGTGGTTGGCCTTTGAGGACGAATATCTCCCTTCAGCCGGCGTGGACGGTTTGGAACGTTGGGGTCGGTTCGAGTTGCTGTCTACCCGCACCGATTCGGCCGCCAAAGACGGGGTGGACGCCCTGGAAGCCGAATTGCGCGATGGCGAAGGCCGGGTCACGTTGACGGGCACCGGCAACGGACCGATTGACGCGTTCGTCAGCGCTCTGCGCCAGTTTGGTGTGGACGTGTCGGTGCTGGACTATTCGGAGCATGCCCTTTCGACCGGCGGGGATGCCCGGGCGGCAGCCTATGTCGAATGCGAAGTTGACGGGCAGACGTTGTGGGGTGTGGGCATTGACCCCTCCATCATCACGGCCTCGCTCAAAGCGATCATCAGCGCCATCAACCGGGCGTTGCGCTAGCAGCCAGTGGTTCGCCGGCCTTGGGTGGGAGGCCTGAGGCGGGCGAGCTAGGTTCGCTTAGACCTCGGCGCCGTCATCTGGGTCGTCTGGGTCATCCGGGCCAGTCTCGCGCCGGGCCGGCATCTGCCAGATCAACGTAGCGGCGCCAACCGTCAAGGCTGCTCCGCCCACCTGCGCCAGCCAGATCGGCAGCGAAGCGCGGAACATGGCCCACGCGAATAAGATGGCCAACCCGCCAAGCAGTGCCAGCCAGCCGATCACCAGAATCGGTGCGGCGGCGAAAACCGGCGGGGGAGTCGGCGGCTCGAAATGCTCTGGGACCTCGCGCGGAGACCAATCCCTAGGGCCGCTCAGTGGAACCTGTTCGACGGCGCCCCTGCCCGAATCCTCAGCGCCAGGCGTATCTGATTCGTCAGGTTCGGCCAGCTCCGGGTATTCGTCAATTGACCGCTGAATCTGGCGGTGGCCAACGCCCCGGCCGGATGCCCAGTCCCGCAGCGGGTCCGGCAAGGAGTCGCCGAAGTCTTGGGCCAAGGCGTCCCAACGTTCGGCGAAGGTCGCTTCGTCATCAAGGTCAGGCGCAGGGGCGGGTGTTTCGGCGGCGTCAACGTCTTCGGGCCGTTCGGCGCCACCGGCGCCAGAATCAGTCGAATCGTTGCGGGAGCCGGACACGAGCAGAACTCTAGCGTCTGATGCTGGCAGCGGGCCGCCTCATCCCGACCAGCCCACCCAAACGTTGATGGCAGCCCAATTCAGAACCATCCAACCTCGCCACAAACGGCCCAAACCAGGCCCAACCACAGGCGCCCAGAGCGGTCAGGTGGGCGGCGGCATCGTCCATACCATGCCCAAATCAAGGCCAACGGGCCGGCCGTGGGCGGCGGGCGCCTCTGGGCTCTAATAGAGTTGAGGGCCTCAGACCCAAATCCGTGAGGGGAAGTCTCGTGTTCTACTGGCTGGCCAAGGCGGTCCTCGGGCCGCTGGTGCGGCTGATCTACAAACCGTGGATCTGGGGCGGCGGCAACATCCCCACGAAGGGTCCGGTGATCCTGGCGTCCAATCACCTGGCGGTGTTCGATTCGGTGTTTGTGCCGGCGGTGCTGCCGCGCCGGGTATTCTTCATCGCCAAGTCTGACTACTTCAACGGCCGGGGCCTCAAAGGGCGGCTGACTGCGGGCTTTATGCGCGGGATCGGCATGATCCCGGTGGACCGGTCGGGTGGACGTTCGGCGGCGACATCGCTGGAAAAGGGCCTCAAGGTGCTCAAGAGCAAGCACGTCTTTGGCATCTACCCGGAAGGCACCCGCTCACCCGATGGGCGGCTCTACCGCGGCAAGACCGGCGTGGCCCGCCTGGCTTTGCGTTCGGGTGCGCCGGTGGTGCCCATCGCCATGATCGGAACCAACCTGGCCCAACCGATCGGCAAACGCATCCCGAAACGGCTGCGGGTCGGAATCATGGTTGGCGAGCCGATGACCTTCGCCGAATACCAGGGCATGGACGAAGACCGGTTTGTGCTCCGGGAGATCACCGATCAGATCATGTTCGAAATCATGAAGCTGTCCGGCCAAGAATACGTTGACGTTTACGCCGCCACCATGAAGGCCCGCCTGGCTTCCGGCGCCCCCGCACCCGCCACCGAGGTGCCCGATGCCGCGCCTGGCGCCCACGTCCGCCCGCCCGGTTTGGAGCCACCCGCGCCGCCGGAAAACGAGGCCGAACCCGAAGACGAATCCGAAACCGCCCCTGGTACCAGTTGAAACCAATCGAAGGAGAAACGATGTCCGCACAACGTGTGGCAATTCTGACCGCTGGAGGCTTCGCGCCATGCTTGTCTGCGGCGGTTGGTGGGCTGATTCAGCGTTACACCGAGCTGCGCCCTGAGATCGAGATTCTGATCTACCAGCACGGCTACTTCGGTCTGCTGACCGCTGATTCGTATCTGGTCAGCGATGAAGGGCGGGCCAAGGCTGGGGTTCTGCAACGCTATGGCGGCTCGCCGATCGGCAACTCGCGGGTCAAACTGACCAACACCGCTGATCTGCTGCGCCGCGGTTTGATCAAAGAAGGCGAAGAACCCCTGGCTGTGGCCGCCGAAAGGCTCCGGGCCGATGGCGTGGACGTGCTCCACACCGTGGGCGGGGACGACACCAACACGACAGCCGCCGAATTGGCCGCCTATCTGAAAGAACACGGCTACGGCCTGACCGTGGTAGGCCTGCCGAAGACGATTGACAACGATGTGATCCCAATCAAGCAATCCCTGGGAGCCTGGACTGCCGCGGAGCAAGCTTCCCTGTTCGCCCAGAACATCCTGGCTGAACACCGCTCCAATCCGCGCATGCTGATTGTCCATGAGGTGATGGGTCGCAACTGCGGTTGGTTGACGGCCGCGGCCGCCACCGAATACCGCCGTTGGTTGAACGAGCAGGAATGGAACCCGGCCCTGGGGTTGACCAAAGAGCGTTGGGACATCCACGGCGTCTACATCCCAGAAATGGAACTGGACCTCGACGCGGAATCGCAACGACTGCGGGCCATCATGGACCGGATTGGCAACGTCAACGTGTTCCTGTCGGAGGGGGCCGGCGTGGAGACGATTGTCCACGAGATGGAAGTCTCCGGCCAAGACGTGCCCCGGGACCCGTTTGGGCACGTCAAACTGGACACCATCAACCCTGGCACTTGGTATGCCCGGGAGTTCGCCGAGCGGATGGGCGCTTTGAAGACCATGGTCCAAAAGTCCGGCTACTTCTCCCGGTCTGCCCGGGCCAATGAACGCGATCTGCTACTGATCCGCTCCATGACGGACATGGCTGTCGACTGTGCCTTGGATGGTGTGTCCGGTGTGATTGGCCATGACGAGGACAACGGCGATGTGCTGCGGGCCATCGAGTTTGATCGGATCAAGGGCGGCAAGGCCTTCGATACGTCCAAGCCGTGGTTCCGGGACCTGCTGGACGCCATCGGGCAACCGGGCTGATCGCCGCCGGCGGAACCCTCGCCGCGGGGGCATGCGGGTAGGCTTGCAGGCGCTATGAGTGATCCGACGCGCGACCCGCTGGATTCGTACCTCGACTTCCCAGCCGCCCAACAACCCGAATGGCCTGACCAGGCGGAATTGGCGGCTGCCACAGCTGCCCTCAGCGCCAAACCACCGCTGGTGTTCGCTGGCGAAGCCGATGTGCTGATGGACAAACTGGCGGCCGCTCAACGCGGCGAGGCCTTTGTGCTCCAAGGCGGCGACTGTGCGGAGATTTTCCAAGAAAGCTCTGCCGACCGGATTCGGAACAAGATTCGCACCGTGCTGCAGATGGCGGTGGTGTTGACCTACGGCGCTTCGCTGCCGATCATCAAGATGGGCCGGATGGCCGGCCAATACGCCAAACCGCGCAGTTCCCAATGGGAAACCCGCGACGGCGTGACCCTGCCGGCCTACCGGGGCGATGCCGTCAACCAATTCGATTTCACGCCGGAAGCCCGCCGGGGAGACCCGTGGCGGATGGTTGAGGCGTACAACCATTCGTCATCCACCCTCAACCTGATCCGGGCTTTCACCATGGGCGGCTTTGCCGATCTGCGGCGAGTCCAGGAATGGAACCGCGGGTTTGTGGCTAACCCGGCCTATGCCCGCTACGACGCCATCGCAGCCCAGATTGACCAGGCTGTGCGGTTCATGGCGGCTTGCGGCGCTGATTTCGAAGCCCTCAAAATGGTGGAGTTCTTCTCTTCACATGAGGCGTTGTTGTTGGACTATGAGCGAGCTTTGACGCGGATTGATTCACGGGGCGGGCAACCCTATGACTGTTCGGCCCACTTCTTGTGGATAGGGGAGCGGACCCGTTCACCGGAGGGTGCTCACGCTGAACTGATGAGCCAAGTGCGCAACCCGTTGGGCATCAAAGTTGGGCCTAC
>JAIRTF010000210.1 GCA_031255075.1 Bifidobacteriaceae bacterium
GTGGCCAAGCCATTCAGCCAAACCCAGGTGATGGTTGGCTGCAGCGGATTGACCGCCACCGATCCCCGCCGCTACGCGATGATGGTCTTCTCTTCCATTCTGGGTGGTGGCATGTCTTCGCGGTTGTTCCAAACAATTCGCGAACAGCGGGGATTGGCTTACTCCACTTATTGCTTCAGCCATCCCCATTCTGATGTTGGTTCATTTGGGGTCTATGCGGCGTGCGCGCCGACCGCCTCTGCGGAAGTGACCGGCTTGATGGAAGCCGAATGGGAGTTGCTGGCCGCCAACGGTCCCACAGATGATGAAATGGCCCGGGTGAAAGGCCAGATCAGAGGCAGTGCATTGCTCGCCAACGAAGAAGCCTTCGCCCACATGAACCGGTTGGGTAGAGGCGAAATTCTGATGGGTGAATTGCCGTCCATCCACGAAGTCTTGGGCCGCGTGGACGCGGTCACGGCCGCAGATGTCCGCGAATTGGGCGCCGATCTGGCAGCCCGTGCCCGTTCGCGGGTGGTTGTGGGCCCGGCCTAGACATCCCCGTTTCGCGGCTGCCGTTGGGACAGCGGGAGGTTGCGCTGGCCCAGCCGGGCCATGGTAATGCCCGCCGGCGACTGTAAACCATCTAGAATATGGTCGGAACTGCCCAGCGGAGAGCAAAACCTTGAGGGGTGACATGGCGAATAAGCGAAGGTTCACAGCGGTCTTGGTGGCGCTGGCGACCGTCGCCGCGTTGGCTGGATGCGGAGTCAAGGAGGTCGAAGCGACCGGCGCCGCTAACCTAGACAATCCGCCAATCGTTCCGGTTACGGCAGCCGAGGCCAGAACTGTTGATCTGGTCTCTGAATATGAATTGCCGCCGGCTGATCCGGACAGTTGGGACCCACGCCACTTTGAAGGTGTCGGCGAACCGGGTGGCTACGACCCAAGTGACATTGGCCAGGCCCCCAACGATGAAGCGACCGGCCTGTTCGCGTTGCCGACCGATGGCGGCGCGATCGGCTCAAATGAGGGCGTGGGATTGGGCGATTCGTCGCGCGGTGATCCAATGCCCACCGGCGGCCTGAAGGATTCAACTACCGGGCGCATCTACATGATGTTCCTGGACGCTTTGGGGGACCCCCAGTACTACGTCTGCTCCGGCACGGTGATCACCTCTGCGGCCCATGATCTGATTGCCACCGCCGGTCATTGCGTTTGGGACACCTCCGGCTTGGGTTTTGTGGCCGAATTGTATTTTGTGCCGGGGGACGTCAATGATTCTGAGACTCAGCCCTACGGGAGGTGGTCAGCGGTCAACGTATTTGTGCCGACCGAATTCACCGAAGATGCCTTCAGCACAGCGACCGGGCTGGCAGGTGAAGGCTGGGCCTATGACTACGCCTTTGTTCGGCTGGCGCCGAATGATGCGGGCCAGAAAATCCAAGATGTGACCGGTGGTCAGGGAATTGCTTTCGGTATCCCGGCTGAAACATTGGTGGCCATTGGCTACCCGGCCGGGGAACCGTTTGACGGCCGGTCAGAGCGCTACTGCGCATCAAGCGACTGGCGCCGCTACGCAATGGGTGGATACCAAATTGACTGCGTCATGACTGGCGGGAGCTCTGGCGGGGGTTGGTTCACTCGGTGGGACCCGGACAGAGGTGCTGGCTATCTGGTTGGCGTGACGTCAACCGGGACCGACACCACCTTGAACGCCAACGCGTTGGGCCGCACCGCTTACGAGTTGTTTGACCAGGCCGGCGGCGTGGCTGAGGGACTGTTTGAGGGAGGTGGCGCCTGATGGCTTTGCGCCATGTCAAGAGCGGCCCTGCCCAGCGGTTGGCAGCCGCTGCACTGACCTGCGCAGTTTTGGTGACTGTGGCCGCCTGTGCTGAAGACCAGCCCGAGCCCAGGGCCTTTTCTGACCGCACCCAAGTCCTGGCTGACAACGCGGCCATGTTCCAAGACCGCCTGGCTGCCATGGACAGATTCATAGCTGAACACAACTGGACGTTGGGGCCCGGCCAGTGGGATGTATTGGGCTCCGCTTACACCATCATCTTGGTAGATGGCGAGGTTGAACAGAACGTCACGATCGAAACCGGCATGATGGGCAATCCGGCGGCCACCTACTACCTGATTGGCGGCTCCAGCCCCGAAACCTCGTTGAACTCCTACCACCCGGCTGGTTCTGATCAGGACTACGTCCTGCTGGGAGAGGCCTTGAGGGACTTGGCGCCAACGCCGTGGATTACCCGGCCAACCCTGTTCCCGCCAGACCCAATCCTCAAAGACTTTCTGTTGGAGCGTGAACCGTACACCTGGAGCCCCTGTGCGGGTTCTTCCTACCTGATTCTGTGCGGTATTCGCGGCTCAATGTTCCGCGCTCTGGCTGAGCCAGAAGCCCAGGCTGCGGCCAAGCCGGAGGTCACCTGGTATGAAGACGGTTCAACCATGCTGAGCGTGACGGTACCTTGCTGGTCGTTGTCAACGGTTGACGAATTCCCTGGTTATGCGCCCATTTTGCGTGGTGGGGGAACCGATGAGTGGCTGGCCATGTTGGCCAACGAGTTTGCCGATCAGCCGGTCCTGATCAGGATTTGGCAGGCGTCTGATGGCGAACCGGTCATGGCGGAGATCAACGGTGAGCTGACCGATGGCAAGATCACAATGCAGTTGCAGGGTGGCTGGACCAAGACGGGCGTGCCGAACGCTGCAGACTTCCCCGCCCCGCCCAACGCGCTCGACGTGACCAACATGACCGATGAGGAATTCGATGCGCTGATGGCCGCTGTGGACGCCCGGCGTGAAGAACTAGGGAGCGACGACTGATGACCACCAACCAACCTCCTTCTCCCTGGTCGCCTGAGGGCCAGCCGAATCAGCCGGCCAGTCAGGCGGGCCCAGGGCAGGGGCCTTCAGCGCCGCAACCGGCCGGCCCATATGGGGCATCGCCGCAGCAGCTGCCGGCGCAACCGCCCCAGCAGGCGCCAGCCCCGGTCCCGCAACAGGGACAAGCGCCTGCACCACAGCAGCCGCAACCAGCCGCACCACAACCGCAGTCCCAACCGCAATCGCAGCCCTACCCCCAGGCGCCCTATGGGCCAGCAGCTGGCCAACCGCAGGGCGGCGCTCCCTACGGTGCGCCCAGGCCGGGCCCCAGCCAAACGCCGGCCGGCCCGCCGCCAGGGGCTTATCCCGGTCGG
>JAIRTF010000114.1 GCA_031255075.1 Bifidobacteriaceae bacterium
CTGTCCGGTGGCGCCATGGCAATGATCGTCATGGGTCTGATCAAGTCCAACAAGATGGCCACCACCGCCGTGATGATGATCACCATGCCGCAGATGTTCCTCTCCGGTGTGATCATCCCAATCGCCAATTCATCTGGCATCCTGTACGTCCTCAGCCGGATCCTGCCAATGACCTACTGTGTCGACCTAGGCCGAGCCGTCACCTATGCCGGAACCCCAGAGTACGACTCGGTTGTCCTGTTCAACCCAGCCATCAGCCTCACCGCCATCCTGGCCATAACAGCGACCTGTCTAGTAGCCGGCACCCTCCTATACGCCCGCTCCGAAAAGAACCGCTAGCCACCTCCGCCCCGACCGACCTGACTGACAAGTTTGCGCAACTGGAGCACAAAGTTGTCACTTTTGTTGCCGGCTGGGGCACCCAAGACCTAAGGGCCAACACAAAGCCGCAGGTCTAAGCGGTTCGCCGGTCCGCGGTTGGCGTTAGGGGACCTGGCTGACTGACAAGTCTGCGCGGCTGGAGCACAAAACTGTCAATCAGCCACCTTGCGGCGGCTGCGCCGTCTCGGTTGGCGGGTGCGGGGTCTTGGTTCGGGGCGACCTAGGGAGAATTCATCGAAGTGGAGGCGGGCTCGACCCAGGCGAGTGGTGGGGAGGCCGCGGCGCAGGGCATGGAGCATGGGCGGTGGACCGCAGAAGTAGATGTCTTGCGGGGGCGTGCTGAGGATTTCTTCCATTTTGGTGGCGGTCAGCAGGCCATGCCGCGAACGGTCTACCAGGTGGACCCGGAATGAATCAGAGTCCCAGGCTGAGACTTCTTCAAGGTGGGGAGCGGTGTCCGGGTCGTCATAAGCGAAGAACAGGTCGACTTGGTGGCCGGCGGCTAGGCCCGCTCGGGCGCAGGCCCTAAAGGGCGCGATGCCGATCCCGCCCGCCACCCAGACTTGATGTTCGCCCCCGGCGGCCGGGTTGAACCGGCCGTAGCCTCGGGACAGGCGCAGGACGTCGCCGGCGCGAACCTTCGAAACCAGCACGGAAGTGTGCCGCCCCTGGCCCTTGATCGACAGGGCGATGCCGCCTTCGCCGACCGCGGAGACAGTGAAGGGGTGCGCCGGGAACCGAGTCCCGGCGATGCGACCTTTGACGAAGACAAACTGCCCAGGCCTGATCCGCGGAGGCCGCCGAGTCCGCGGTTCAAGAACCAATTCGACAGTGTCGCGCGCAGTTGGCGTCACAGAGGCGACAGTCACTCGGCGGGTGAACCCGAGGAACCGGTAGCCCGCCAGGGTGTAGATGGCGCAGACAGCACCGACCACATTCACGATGCCCAACCACAGACTCAATGGTTGTAGGGCGAAGGCGCCGTAAGTGGAATGCGAGCAGTAGTGGAACAGACCGATGGCGTAGGGAATCGCCATCAGCTTGTGGACCAGTTTCCACGTCTCATGCCGCATCTTTCGCGCCGCCATGGCGACAATGGTCAGAATCAACAGCGCGAACATCGCCAGGTTGCCGAGCATTCGGGCATCTTCCGAATCGGATGGGGCGGCCGTCATCTTGTGGACCAACACCGCTGACAGCGCGGCTATGCCCAGCCACTTGTGCCAAACGTAGGCCTTGTCCAGGCCGCCGAAGACCCGGTCCACCAGCGAGCTGCGCGCCGAGATGGCGAACACCAGGCAGAACGCGACCAATGCCAGGGAGGCAAATAGCTGCGAAACAGTCAACAGAGCGGCTGTGGGCTCCATCGGTCGCGAGGTAGCCCAGGTCAGGACCGTGATGGCCGCAGCCAACGCGACCAGCGCGGGACCGCCCCACCTTCGCCTGATGCGGGGGAACCGACGTGGGCGTGCGGCATCGGCCAGGGGGAGAGAAGTCACCGGAACATTCTTGAGGACAAGCTACCTGCCCTGCCACCGGTAAACTGACCTGTGATGCCCAAAGCCCGCCAAACCCCACCCGCCGGCCCAGATCCCGAAGTGCCGACTGGCGGCGGCTGGGTTGACGACAACTTCGATCTTGCCAAGCACGCCCATGCCTTTGGGCAGCTGGCCTATGCCGCGGCCGGTGCCTTCGCCATGGCCACGGCCGAAGGCGTCTGGGTATCGCCATTTCATCAGGTGACCTGGATTCCGCCGGGCTGCGAGCACTCGGTTCGGGTGCTCGCCAAGACCGACGCCCGGGTTGTCGCGGTACCGCCCCAGCTTTGTGAGCTGTTGAGCCCGCACCCCTGCGTCTACCAAGCCAGCCCATTGCTCCGCCAAGCCCTCCTGAGGCTCACCGAAGCGGACCCGCTGGCCACAGACCGGGCCGAACGTTTGCTCCAGGTCGCGATTGACGAGCTGGCGGACGCCTCTGAGCAGCCACTTCACTTGCCAGAGCCACGCGATGACCGCCTGCGCGCCATCGCCCGCCGCCTCCGAAACGATCCGGGCACCAAGGCCACCCTCTCCGAACTGGGCCATGCTTGTGGTGCCAGCGAAAGGACCCTTTCAAGGCTGTTCCAACGCGAAATGGGCATGAGCTTCCTGCGTTGGCGCACCATTTTGCGGATCCACCAGGCACTGGCCCAACTGGCAGAAGGCCGCACGGTGACCAACGTGGCCATCGACTGCGGTTGGTCCAATCCGTCCAGCTTCGTGACCGCGTTCACCGCGGTGGTCGGCCAAAGCCCCGGCCGTTACCAGGCGGCCCTGCGCGCCCATGTTGAGGGTTCAGGCCGGAAGTACGAAGTGGGCCCAGAGAGACTCGAACTCCCGACCCCCACGGTGTAAACGTGATGCTCTAACCAACTGAGCTATGGGCCCCAACGCACGCCGGCCTCAGCCGCGCACGGCGCCCCAGTTTACCTGGCCGGGCCTCCCTTGACTAAAGCACCGGACCGTGTCCGCCGCACCGACCGCGGCAATACCAGCCGTCGGCAGACTAGGCGGCCGATGCCGCGCGGCCGGCTCCGTACACACGAATGCCGTCCCGAGACAGGAACCCGTCAGGGCAGGACCCGATCTCCGCTTGGAGTGGGC